>NZ_FNPQ01000060.1:0-10439 GCF_900107335.1 Nitrosomonas sp. Nm58
TCTCGCCTCGGCGGAGTTGCTTGCGCACCATGGCCCTCCCATGGAGATTTACTCCGTGAATCTGAAACACTTCCTTTGCCAGATCAATTCCAATTATCGTAATTTTCATGTCGGATGCTCCTCTCTAGTTACAGGGTTTTAAACAACACTACTTTGGCACCTCGTTGCCATTTAGGGTAGTGGGCGTCCATTCCATTCCATTCCATTACAATATGGCATTTCCTGCCCTTGGTTTTCTTGCCCCCGCCAAAACCACGGAAGTCACTGGATGACGCGGTCTTAACACTTTGTGAGTCTATAATCCCCAAAGTAGGGGCTGGCTCTTTGCCGTTTCTTTTCGATGGATTTCATTGATCTCGTCCAGTGCAGCTTCCCACACCCCTCGTTGGCTCCAGCGCCATTGAGCTCCGCTTTTGCTGATGTAGAGAATCGCATTGACGATAGCGCATTTGCTGTGAATCGGCTTTTTCCCTCGTGGATCTTTATGCTCAAAATGGTGCGAGACTAGCATCCATTCTTCGTCTGATAAGCCGCTTTGGTACATTGACTTCATAAAATGGTTAAGATCATAGTCGCAACGATATGACGAATAATGGAATTATTTCAAGATATCTTCTTAGTAGATTCTCTATTAAGAGGATGGCATACGATATTGTCGCAGCTCTTACAGAAGTGCACTTATATCTTCAGATAGAACAGAATCCCATATCATGGTTTCACCATGCTGCGGATGAGCTAATACTAACTGCTGTGCATGCAAAGCTTGTCGTGGGAATTGCATGATCAACCGCGCTATTTCTGCGGGAATCTTTTTAGGTTTACCGGTATAAACTGGATCACCCACGAGAGGATGGCCTATGCTGTGCATGTGAACGCGGATCTGATGAGTGCGTCCGGTTTCCAGGCTGCAACGAAGTAATGTGCAACCTTCGAATTGCTCTAATATTTGATAATAAGTACGAGCTGGCTTGCCATGGATAGTCACAGCCATTTTGGTACGTTGCACGGGATGTCGTCCTATTGGCGCATCAATATGACCGCGCTGTTTAATTTCACCTAACACGATTGCTAGATAATGCCGCTTGACGGTATGTTGTTGCAGTTGCCGAACCAGGTTGGTTTGTGCTTCTATCGTTTTAGCGACAACGAGCAAACCACTGGTATCTTTGTCTAACCGATGAACAATGCCTGCTCTTGGTATCTCATTAAGTTGCTTAGAATAATGAAGGAGCGCGTTCAATAGTGTTCCCTGCCAATTTCCATTGCCTGGATGCACAACCATTCCTACGGGCTTGTTGATGACAAGTAAGTGGTTATCTTCATAGATGATCTCGAGCGAAATGGCTTCTGCAGCATGCACCTCGTTGACTGGTACAATATGAGGCGAAACACTAATTTTTTCGTTTCCCCAAATTTTTTGTTTGGGTGTAGCTACTTCGCCATCTACGCTTACACGTTTTTCGAGTATCCATGACTGTAAACGGCTACGTGACCATTGTGGCAGTAGCTGTGCTAACACGAGGTCTAGACGAAGTCCGATACAGCTTTGCGGAACAACCAAATCAATAATGGATTCAGTTCGTTCAGCCAGTGCGGATAAAGATGGCTTTGCATTATAATTTTGAATAGCTTTTTTAGTTTCTACAGGAAATTTCATGTGGCATAGTTTAATTTTAGTTTTGGTTTTGGGTTTATCGGCATGTGGCTTATTGAAGGAAAAGTCAGTAGATAATAGTCAATGGTCACCAAATAAATTTTACTCTGAAGCTAAGAATGAATTAAATAAT
The DNA here is from genome assembly GCF_900107335.1 of Nitrosomonas sp. Nm58. Lineage (NCBI taxonomy): Bacteria > Pseudomonadati > Pseudomonadota > Betaproteobacteria > Nitrosomonadales > Nitrosomonadaceae > Nitrosomonas > Nitrosomonas sp. Nm58. Next base: position 1,788 of record NZ_FNPQ01000060.1, read on the forward strand.
GGCAATTATGAAGCTGCCATCAAATTATTCGAAGCACTTGAAGCGCGCTATCCTTATGGACGGTATGCGCAACAAGCACAACTTGAAACTGCCTATGCGCATTATAAGGATCAGCAACAGGCTTCGGCTATTGCAGCAGCAGATCGTTTCATTCAGCTTTATCCACATCATCCCAATGTTGACTATGCATATTATATCAAGGGGTTAGCCAATTTTCATGATGATCTGGGAGTCATGGGTTATATCACATCGAAAATCATTAATCAGGATATGAGTGAGCGTGATTCGAAGGCTTCGCGTGAATCGTTTGAAAATTTCAAAGAACTGGTTACTCGATTCCCCAAGAGCAAGTACACTCCCGATGCGCTCAAGCGCATGGCGCATCTGGTTAACGTGGTTGCCAAGAGTGAAATATATGTTGCGCGCTACTATATGAAGCGTAAAGCTTATGTTGCTGCAGTCAGGCGCGCGCAATATGTTCTTGAAGAATATCCGCAGACACCTGCCACGGAAGAAGCTTTGTATATCATGGCCAGAGCTTATGATGAAATGAAGATGACTGATTTGCGAGATGACGTGGAACGTGTTATGAGAAAAAATTTTCCAGAAAGCGAATACCTCTCGGATTCGAGTCCGTTAGGAAAAACAACTTGGTGGAAAATATGGTAATTGCGTATGCTGCTTGGAAGAGAATGGGCGTTTCTAGGTAGATGCAAACATTTCCGATCCTGCCCACTCGTCCTCTAAGCGGACGGCTAGTACATCGCACTGTGCATGGTGCAGCACACCACTGGCAGTTGATCCCAGAAGTAATGCAAGGCCATGCCGGCCGTGTGAGCCTACTACGATCAAATCAACGTCTTCTTCATTGGCGACCCGGATAATTTCTACTTCCGGTTTTCCCCAGATTAGCCATCGATTGGCGGGATCGATGGCTAATCTATTTCCTGCTTGTATTAATTTGTCTTTTTCTATTTCAAGCAGTTCATAGGATGAATCTGAATAAAGTGGAATCACTGTACCGTAAGCGGTGTCCGGCATTGGAATATTATCCAGCACGTGAATGATGCTCAATTTTGCACTGAAAAAGGTCGCCAAACGTTCAGCTTTACGTGCAACATACGTATCCTGATCTGAGAAATCGACTGCTAACAGAATATGTTGATAATCGGCCATAATGACTCCTTCGCTTTGGCGGGATGATATTGACTTGGTGAAAATAGCTATTTTACTGCCATAAATACCTGGACAGAAACGAGGAAATGCGATCTTCATAACCCCTGCGATCGTAAGTATGCATGTTATAGTGACCTGCGCCTGGGACAATCCACAGTTCTTTTGGCTGAAGAGCGGCATTAAATAAACGCTCAGCCTCTGATTGCGTGGTATGTTTGTCGTGCGTACCTGAAATTAACAGGATAGGCATGCTCAGATTACTTATCCGGTCGATGGGATTGAGTTCATTGGTTGACAGATCCAAAAGCAAGGATAAATAGGATAGTAATAAGGGCTTAATCCATACTCCGAATTCGCCGAGATGAAGTTTTAGTCGATTCTCAACGGCTTCTTCAAATGTCGGATGAAGAGACTCCAATACAACCGCATCAAGCTTCAATGGAGGATCTGCCAGTATGATAGCAGCTGCACCCAGAGTTACACCAATGGCGGCAATGCGTTCGTGGGGAAAATTGTTCTGGAGATAGGCAACCGCCGCTTTGACATCTTGCGACTCACGTATGCCAAAAGTAATTCGTTCGCCCGGTGTTTCCCCATGGGCTTGTAGATCAATCAGTAATACACTATATCCCCGGTCATTCAAAAATCTAGCTCTACCTAGCATTTCCAGGCGATTGCTGCGAATAGAGTGAACCAGCAATACTACGCCATTACCACGGATGCCTCTTGTCAGCCAGCCATGCACTTCGTGATCCTTGCCAGCGGGAATTTTTACCGATTCGACCGGAAAATCGGGTATCAAGATTCCAACAGCGGTTGATGCGGGTCCGGTCAGAATCTCACCCATAATGATAATGCTGATAACTGCAGCGATCAGAATAGAAGAGACTTGAATCAGAATTCGGCGATACATTGTTTGGGAGTTTATTAAATAGATTATTGCAATTTATTGAGTGATTATGCGGTCAAAACTTGTGTTTTCTATATTATGCTTATGGAACATCATCTATAGTATTAAATTATAAGAATAAGAGCGAGTTTTCTTGATTAGTCGGGATTAGAAATCATCATATGGCAGAGTACGCATATGATAAGAATAATAGCATCAGCAATGATTCTTAATATCTAGTCTAGTCTTGTCCTGAACACTAAGAGCTTGTGAAAAAAACGTAGCAAGCGGAATATAGTGACGATAAAACGAGTTTTGCGAGTTTTATCCAAACTTCGTTTTGGGTAAAGCCATACTCAAGTAGATAGGCGAGGCACGAGTATTCCCTGACGCAGCTATCAGGACGTGCAGCAGATTTGTTCATAAGCTCTAAGGAGATGGGGATTTATGACAGTTCCAAACGATCAGCGTTTTATTTTGGCTGTTCAACTGAATCAACCGGAGCGCTTCCTAGAGATTTTTGGTGAAGTAATCGTCAAGCTTGCTTATGCTGATATGACGCGAGATATTCAACGATTATCCGAGATTCTGTTACAAAAATATCAATGTTATGGCTCAATCACTTCAGCTTATTTCGGACGCTGGTACAGGGTGTTTGGCCCGAAAGTGGGCTTGATGCCTTTCGACATGTCGGAGCAAATCCCGCTATTACAGGAAGTAGGTGCAGCAAGAATGCATGAGTTGCTGATTACCAATTTTGGGCAGGCAACTGGCAGTCGGCAAGACTGCAGATTGATGATTCTGCCTGCTCCAGAATGCCTTGATGATAAGTCAGTTAACCAGGTCATCGATCATGCGCTTGAGCTTGTTCCTGACACTAACCCAGCCTTGCATGGCAATGAGACCAGGGAACTCCTGCAGCTATTGATTGAGCAGGATCAGTTGCAATGTTATTTTCAGCCCATCTTTTCACTTGCTGATCAAGAAATCGTCGGCTATGAAGCCTTGTCGCGAGGACCAATTGATTCGGTTTTCTATACGGCGGATGCGCTATTTACAGCCGCCAGGCAGTTTGGCATGACACATGCTCTGGAGTTTGCCTGTCTCAAACAGGCAATCAATTGGTTGGTTTATATTCCCCAACACTTATGGATATCAGTCAATCTGGGACCTGAATTATTCATGTCATATGAATTCCAGCAATATTTATCAAATCCACATATCAAGTCTTCGTTATCGCGCATTGTTTTCGAGTTGACCGAGCATCTTCCCATTGAATCAGCAGTTAAGCTGCATACCGTGATGAGAGATTTCCGGAACACGGGACTTAAGCTTTCATTAGACGATACGGGCTGTGGTTTTTTTGATATGACCACTGTCGAAGAACTGCGCCCTGCGATTGTCAAGCTCTGCATTACTGTGATCAGCCGTATTGGGCGTAAAGATGGGGTTGAACGAGAGATGTCGGCAACGATTCGAGCGATTACTGCACTCGGTGGGATGACTTTAGGCGAAGGCGTAGAAAATGTTCAGCAGGCAGAAGTGCTCAAGCAATGTGGGGCAGCCTTGGTACAGGGTAACTTATTTGGATTGCCAAAGCCTGCGAAAGAATTATTTTTAACTGAAAGTGCATGAAGTTATTAATCTTATTCTAAATAAACCATCGTGCCGATAACATGAGCACAGATCGTGATCACAACAAAAGTGCTTTGATCAATCCACTGCCGATCATTATGGTGGTATTGCTTGCAGCAGGCATACTGGTCAAGAATATTCCACTGGAAAGCGCCCGCCCCAGTGATATCGAGCGAGTGAAATTTGTACCGATTGGACAGCAAAATGTTGAAGCGCGGCTCTGGCAAGATCCTTTTGCGGCAGTTGAGAAACATGAAGAGCGTTTTGCGCAAACTACCGCGCAGAAACAAACAGATTCCATTGGTCAGGCTGCAGCACTCAAACCAGAAGTGCTCCGTGACAAGATCCGGCAGCTTCGTGAAGAGCAATACAAAGTAACGGTTCTGGCAATCAGTGTTTTTGGTGGCTCCTTTGCCGAAGCTGCTGAGAGTCGGCGACGCTCCCGTTTTGCAGTAGTATCAGCACTTGGCTTCCATGGCTATAGTCCAGTAAATTCCGAAGCGATCGGTTATTTTCATATTACCCATGGACAATTAAAACTAAACTCAGAGATCGTCGATACTGAGGATAAGGTAAAACAGATTACGATCCCATTTGAGTGGTTCGAGGGGAATGAGCAATCTGCCTCAAAGGTGTTGTTGCTGTGGTTGAATGAGAGTTTATATAATCCCGGTCTGATTCAGGATAATTTGCCTGCATTATTTGGAGAATTGACAGTGGTAGGCCCAGCAGGATCGGCCATGCTGATGAAACTCGTGCACGGCGCCGATGCGGCGGTGCTGGATCAACAACACATTATCAAGATGTTTTCACCGAGTGCGACGATAACTGACTGTAACTTATCTGATTTGTTTGCTGTAAAAAGTCAGCAGCCATGGCAATGTTTTCTTAATCGCAACGTTTATCGGGATGAACTGAAAGAGAAAGGGATAGTTCGCACCATTGGTACGGATGATGTGCTCGCAGTGACTTTGCTATGGGAGCTTTGGCAGCGTGGTGTTAACCGTGAGCGAACATGGCCACCGCAGGACGAGCAAGGGGCAGCGGAATTTCAGCGAGATGATCGATGCAAGGATGGGTTAGTATTGATCAGCGAGTGGGATTCTGCTTATGCCCGCACATTGTCTCAGAATTTGACAGATAGCTTTTCTGAGCTCTGTAAAGCCAATACTGATTTATCACCGCCAGTGTACAGTTTTAACTACCTGCGGGGACTGGATGGCGCATTACCCAGTGCAGGGAAGCACGGAACAAAAGCAGTGCGAGAGAATGATGCGAATCAAGCCATGGATTTACGCGCTCAGCTTGAAGCAGCGCCACCTGAGCATGCCGAGGGACTCAGTCAATACGACTATCTACGACGCTTGACTAATGAGATCGCCAGGCTTGACCGTGATCCACAGTTTGCCGAGCATGGCGTCAAGGCGATCGGTATCGTTGGTTCGGATGTGTACGACAAACTGCTGATCCTCCAGGCGCTACGCAATCATTTCAAAGGAAAAATATTTTTTACTACTGATCTGGATGCGCGTTATTTGCATGCTGATCAGAAGGACTGGGTGCGCAATCTCGTGGCGGTATCCAATTTTGGTCTGGCATTGCATCCTTTACTTCAGCAATCTACGTTACCTTTTCGCGACGGCTATCAAACTTCGATTTACCTGGCTACTTTGATAGCGCTTGCGCCCGAGCCGCTTGGGTATTGGGCTGAACAAATGAAGAAATGGCTGAAGCCACAGATTTTTGAGATTGGTCGGACTGAAGCAGTGCTGGTGGCCTCTCCTTCCGTGGATGATCTCATCGATTGGATCAATGGCAGCAATCCGGACGGGGTAAGTCATATGGCACGAGTGGCGTCATGTGCAGATTGGGCGGAATGTGACCGGATAGAGCCTGCCAACCTATCATGGACGTTTCCCTTATCACAGCAATGGATGATATGGCTTGCCTGTATCTTATTCAGCTTGTGGGCAATGATCACCAGTCGTCGTATTCAGAAAGGTTTATTAACGCTATTTTGCTCGATCAGATCAACCGGATACTCGTCAATACAGGTACATCCCACAACCTTCTGGGTAATCGTGCTGGCAGTGATCACAATTGCTGCACTCATAGTCGTTAATCAGGTCATGCAAGATACTATCGAGCAAGGAACGGGCGAACCGTTTGTATGGCTGGAAGGGGTCAGCGTATGGCCCAACCTTGTGATTCGTTTCATCAGCCTCATTACGATGCTGATTTTGATAGGGGTATTTATCATCCGGATCCAGCGGCAGGCACTGACAATAGCTGAGCGATTCAGCCTGGCCATGCCCTCCATCTGGTCACTTGCACGCAGTCGCTTCTCTGCCATGTGGACCGGGCCCTATCTTGATCTGATATCATTTGATACAGAAGGTAGATCTAGGTTTGGTGCTTTACCGGGTGAAATCGAGGTTTCCACCTTGTGGCAGAACTATTTGCGCGCCACCAGTTGGCAGGAAATGATCTGGTGGATCGTCTTGTCGACGGTGATTGTATTTCTGCTAAGTATAGTAGCATTTAGCGCCTTTGATATTCCTTCATTCCCGCATCGAGGTGAGCTTGTTAGGTATCTGCATTACATTCTCATAGGAATGACTGCGCCCGTGCTCTGGTTGATTATTTTCTGGATTGGCTATGAGAGTCGTGCCTGCATCCAGTTTATCGAAGCACTCGGTCATGTTCGCAGGCAATGGCCCGAACATTTGCTCGATCGCGAAGTCAACGAAACCGGGATGCCACGTCCTTACCTCGATTATTATCTTGATTTTCAGCTTGTCGTAGCGGTAACCCAACGCATACAATGGCTCATTTATCTACCGTTCGTTTCAATTCTTTTCATGGTGATTGCGCGTAGCGACCTGTTCGATGCCATGGATTTTCCATTGGCGCTTATCCTGATTGTCATCGTCGCGCTGCTTTACACACTGTATACGGCAAAGCTATTGAATAAAAGTGCAGGCGCCATGCGTGCCAAGGTATTGGCTCATTATGAGCAAGTACTTTTGCAACTGGCTCAACCTAGAACACAGGCTCAGCTCCCTCCCAGTGCAGAGCAAATTAACCGGCTAATCGAGCGGATTCGTAATACACGCGAGGGTGCCTTTGCATCCTTTACCCAGCAGCCAGCGCTCCAGGCGTTGCTCTTGCCATTTGGTGGCTTTGGTGGGGCGCAGTTGATTGATTATCTGTTCACTTTCTAGCGTATTGGATTGACTTTACTTGTTAGGCAGGTTGATCATTATCGAATAAAATTTTTATCAATATTTTATGGGGAGATAGTATGACAAGACGACTGATCAGCTCAGGTTCCATATTTGAAGAAGAGATTGGTTATTCCCGTGCAGTGGTGGAAGGAGACTGGATTTTCGTGTCAGGAACGACAGGTTTTGATTATTCCACCATGACCATATCGGATGACCTGCTTGAACAGACTGAACAATGTTTCAGGAACATCGAATCTGCTTTGCGGCAGGCAGGTTCCGGCTTGCAGGATATCGTGCGGGTTACTTATGTATTGCCCAATGCGGCCGATTTTGAATTGTGCTGGCCTGTTTTCCGCAAGTATCTTGGTAAGGTTCGCCCGGCGGCCATGATGATTGCGGCAGGCTTATCCGATCCGCGCATGAGAATCGAAATCCAGGTAACTGCCCGCAAGAGTGCCTAAAAACCCGTTCACGATCTCTTAATGTACGGTAATAATACGTAGGTGAGAAAGAAATACATTGCTGACATAGATCGTAAGAAGTTCAAAAAAATCAAGCCGCTACTATAAAGCATACGCAAGCGCACCATGCCAATGATGATAATTTGTATGAGGGGTTCTGTGCTGTGCTGTGCTGTTCTGTACCTGCTGCGTAGTGATTGCCAATGGAGATTGTTTTTTTGCGATTTCCCCAAGTGACGCACAGTGCACTCGTATTCTGCCAAGTAGAGTAAGCCTAATCAGGACGGAATGAGCGTGTTAGAACAGGTGCTTAAAAAATCAGGTTGGTGCAACCTGCATTAAGCAGGGACGTAAGTCATGGAAGATGCAAGACGGGCCTTGGGAAAGCTCAGCACCAGTCTTGCAGTTCGTCTTTCTGATTTTCCGGGTATTGCTGTTGTGAAGATCGCGAACAGGTTCTGAGGACTGGTAGCCTCCATGCATAGATACGATTGCTCAGGTATTGTGTCACGTTCGCTAAACCAATCTTGTAAAGGCCTTGTAGCTTAGTGCCGTGTTGGCAAGCACTTTCGCTCTGATTCTGTTGTTGACGAGTAATGTTATGTCGAATTTACACCTACAACGTCGATGCCAACACGCTAACAGTCGGCCCAAGCTACCATTTGGTTTGATTGAACGAGAAATGAGCCGCAGCACTATCTGATCCCACAGGCTCATACATCTAAAGTCTTGTTGGTATCTTGCCTCTTGTCAATTGCTGCAGTTTTACAATGAATATGAATGCGGTTTATTCTAGGAAAATGATGGAATATATGCTACTTAAAATATTACGTTTGATCCATATGACAAAACTAACTGCTGCATTACTTTTGTGTTTTCCTATTCTCAAATTAGAAATATAAATAAAGCCAAGTATAGAAAATCATTTAGTTACGTGCTACGTGATCTCGAAAATACCCCAGCTCTAATCAAAAGTATGACTAATGGAATTGGGTTATGAATGCAGTTTCTCTATTGCAAATTTGAGTTGTGCCTAACATTGCCCGAAAGCAGCGGCAAAGTAGCTAGTCGGTCCTGCAAAATGCCTAAGATCCTCATGAATTCTCCGTTTCAGGGAAAAAATTCACTTCCTGAACTCTCAAGAATTCATAATATCCGCATCTAAACCCGAGGGAAATTAAGGTATTTAATATTTAAGATGGCTATCGACGACTTTTTCCGCGCCCGTCTCGATCAAATGATTGACTTGCGACATTCTTTGGCG
>NZ_FNPQ01000073.1:0-7137 GCF_900107335.1 Nitrosomonas sp. Nm58
GCGCTGAAAAACTTGGTATGCAACTCGTTCCCGCTCCTCAATCAACTTAAAAAATCATTCAACTAATCATGTGGATATATTGTGTTTCTTGAGAGGCTGGGCAGCAATCTCTCCCAGCCTCATTTGGACAATTACGCAGCAGCCCGCCACATCAGCGTGTCTTCAAGAATTCGATCAACGCATACTTATCTTCATCCGAAAGCTCTGCTCCAAAGTAGTGCCCCTGATTTTCAAAGAGATCCGGGCAGAGACTTTCGCCAGTGTTGGGATCAAGACTTGCAAACTGAGCAATAGGAGTCCCAGCGGGAAGCGTGACTACACCAGATGGGGTCGGCAATTGTACTGGGTCGGTAGTGCGCAGAATCGAACTGGGTTCATCTCGCTTATCAGGATTCAGCAACAGATCCATTGCATCCTGGTATGCTGTGATACGACCAGCCACTGATGGATCACCGATGCTTCGGCCCAGTCTGTTATTGTGAAAGAAAGGAGCAGTTGCCCAAATACCCACAAGAGGCATGTCACGGTAAAAACCTGGTCCGCCGGTAGGCCGTTCCTTATATTGATCCGAAGAAAATGCAGCCCAGATGTGGCCAGCCATCCAGTTAGTAGTACGGGCACGACAGCTGTTCGTACCAATCTCAGTAAAAAGATGAATCAAATCGCCAGAGAAAACATCTCGCCTTAACGAACGGTCTCCATCAGAATGGCATGATTCGCATGCCTGAAAAAAGACTCTCTTACCCTTCCCTACCACTTTCCAATCGATATAATGTGCGCCTTCCGGGGCATGCACCAAGCGTGGAGCACGTGGTGTTTGAAGAAATGCGCAGAGCTTGCCTACCGACTCTTCCGCTTGCAGGAGCTCTGGGCATACCTGCCTGCACTCTGCGAGGTTAATGGGCGTTTGGCTCCCGCCAGGGCCGTTGGCAAGGTGCCCAATCATGCACTCTGCAGCACACATACCGATATTGAAATAGACACGAAGTGTCGCCTGCTCACAACCAATATCATCTTCTCCTCCCTGCCCGTTACGATGAACGCGAGCAGGCTCGCCATTAACAGTCACATCAAAGAATGGACGATCCGGTACTGACCAGATCGGTGTAATCATTCCCGGATTATTAATGTGATCATTCTCCAGTAAAGTGGTATCGACAGTGCCAGGAGCCCAGCTGGAAAAGATTTGATAGCGCGGATCGTGCGGCGAAAGATGGCCCTTAAAAAGCTTGTCGATCCGCAGATATTGATTCCCCACTGTAGGATGAATGTTTTCTTCTTGTGGATTATTTAGATTTGAAGGAGGACGAACTGGATCAAACCCAGCATGACAAGCGGCACAGGTGATCCCTATAAGCGGAGGCCCTCCTGAGGGATTTGGAAACTTGCGCACTCCTATGACACCGGCGGACTCAGGATCTGCACATCGATCGAAATAGCCCGTCGATGCATCACCTGGGGTGCAGTCTGGGTCATTAATAACCCCATACTCATCAAAACGATTATCCCGTGGCCAGGTTAACATTTGGTCAAAACCAATCTGGAGACTGAAGGGAGCATTAGGTAAGATAAGACTAAAAAAACGCTCTCCTCCAAAAGTACTGTTGAACCAGATATTGCGCCCTTCTGCAATATCCTTTTTGTTTTCTGCAAAACATACTGCTGCTGTGAGTGATAACATAGCAATATATAGCATAACGGCGGGTAGTATTTTTCTCATGCTGTCCTCCTCCTTAAAGGTAAGAATCACATCTGAGGAATATAGGAAAAATAAATAACGATTAAAAATATTACAGATAGAAATAATTAGCAATATGCCAAAAATATATTGTTACGATTTAAATAGCTAAAACCCATCAATACATTTGACATCTTGCTGGATTCTGTTGTTTCCATTGATAGGTGATCAAGAAGAATATCGGCATAATCATAAACTTGTAACTGGATTCAGCAGTTATTGATAACTGCACTGCCTTTTATGCCGTCCTTTTTGCTGTGCCCATCAACTGGTTTCAAAGGGGTGCAGTAAATTGCCATTCACTTTGCATCAACTGTCATTAATCCCAAGGATCCCTCAACTTTCCGCACTTGTTAGCAATCTTGCCGGTTCCGAACTTGAGGAATATCGTACTGGTCAGTTACCGATAGATGACAAGACGACTCTAGCTCTCGCGATCGAGCGAACCCAATTTTGCTTCAGGGATCTATCGATATTAACGACGAACTGCTTGCTGACACTGCCTTTGAATTAGATCAGCGGGCACTGGACAAGGTTCGAACCTTCATAAGCACTTTGGCTGAAAATGAGGCTACCTGTGCGTTGCAATATCGCAATCATGTATTCCGGTTCACCGATGTCGACCAGGTTCGCCGTAGCCTTGAACGTCTTAGCAAGGATAACCTTCACGAGGATGAGCAACTTTTGAAGGGGGAGTTCCAAGGGGTTCTTCCGAAGCGACGAACCTTTGAGTTCAAGATCACTGGATCGGACCAAATTATCATTGGGAAAATCACACCTGCCATCGAGGGTGTTGATCTAATCAATAAGCACCTCCATCATCAAGTCGAAATTCGGACAATGGTCACGCAAGTTGGTGATGGCCGCCCACGATATCTACTACTTGATCTGCCGCATTGGAACGATTGAGCGGTAGTCGGTCAAACTGGTCTTCAGTAATTCGAAGGGGTACTCAGGCGAAAATACGTTGATACCTACCGCCCCTTACTACTAAGGTTATCGTGAAGATGCCTACACTGCTTGATCTGAAGGGTAATATCCCAAGCCTTATTCATATCTCAGACAGCAAGATGGCCGACGTGCATGCACTCGATTTGTTGCAGTCCGAGCCTGGTGCAATATTTTCTACCCGATGGTTAATGCAACAGAGTTCCAAACTTGGAGTATGGATTGCATGGTAAATCGTTTAGAATGTTGCACCAGCCAACCGAAAAATCTTCGCTACCGAAAATTTTATGCAGCAGCAAAAAGATCTTTTTACGCATCAGGATACTCTGGCTAATTTGCACGAAAATATCCCACTAACGGAAAAACTGCGTTTCTTGCATCAAATCATTCGCCAAGATTTTCCATTCCTTGATCGTTTGGCAATAGCACTATTTGATGAAAAAACGCAAATTCTCAAAACTTACACGCACAGCACTGAAGGAAATGATAGCCCGGTAACAACGTATGAAGCGCCCCTCAGCTCGGCGCCTTCGTTGCATGCCATCATCGAGCATCGCCGTCCTCGTTTGGTGCAGGATCTTAATATTTTTTCCCAAGGCACGCATGAGCACACCAAGCGCATCGCTGCCAAAGGGTACAAATCCAGTTACACCATGCCGCTGTATCAAAGCAGAACCTTTATTGGTTTTTTGTTCTTTAACTCGTTGCAGGCGCATCCTTTTACATCACAGTCGTTGCGTCAGATTGATATTTATGGGCATTTGATCGCGCTGATGGTGATCAATGAACTGACGGCAATCCGCACGCTAATTGCCGCAGTCCGCGCAGCACGCAGCATGACGCATTATCGTGACTTGGAAACCGGCTCGCATATCGACCGCACCGCGCACTATGCACGCCTGATTGCTCGCGAACTTGCCAGCAACTATGACATTACAGATGAGCAGATTGAGCATATTTTTCTGTTTTCACCGATGCATGATGTGGGCAAGATCGGCATTCCGGATAACATTCTGCGCAAACCCAGCCGGCTTGACGACAGTGAATTCGATGTGATGAAAACACATCCGGAAAAAGGCCGCGAAATTATCGAAGCCGTGCTGAAAGATTTCAGTTTAGGCACTTTCGGTCATGTCGATATTCTGCGCAATATTGCGGAATATCATCATGAAGCGATGGATGGCAGCGGCTATCCCAAGGGTTTGAAAGGCGATGAGATTCCAATTGAAGCACGCATCAGCGCGGTTGCGGATGTGTTTGACGCTTTGACATCCCGCCGCGTGTACAAAGCAGCGTGGACAAATGAAGAAGCTTTTGCAGTCTTGCAGAAAATGTCGAATGCCAAACTGGACCGCGATTGCGTCAATGCATTGATCAACAATCTCGATAAAGTATTAGCGATCCAGCAACAGTTCCGCGATGAAGAATTGATTTGACGGCTTTGTTGCATTAACCCGAATAATTGTCATTTCGAGCATAGCGAGAAATCTATAACGCTGATTCGCAAAGATTCCTCACTGTGTTCTGAATGACAAAGATGCGTTATTCAGCGTTTTCTTAGCAACAGCCGCCGCAACAACTCGATTCTTCGACTTCTTCCTCCAGAGGAATCCCCGCCCAGCGCGCCAGTTCGCTACGCTGCGGATAGCGACCTGCCAATGCCACTTCTCCGTCTACCAGTATTAATGGCAGCGCTTCAGCACCAGAGCGTTCCAAAAATGCTTTCACCGTAGAATTATCCGCAAAAGCCATGGGTTGCTGTGCCAGATTAAAACGCTCGATGGCAACATCGTGTTGTTTGACCCAATCGACATCAGCGGAAAAACCGGCCAGTTCCTGGTCTACGTCGGAACCGCAAGCGCCTGAGCTACAGCATGAGGCGGGGTCAAATACATGGATAGTTGTCATTTTGATTCTCCTATAAAGTTAAACTAACAAGGTTGATAAAATTCAATTCTGCTTTCAGGCATTCACGGTTATGTTGCAATTCTTGCAACGGTAATTTCATTGAATGCTAAGCCACATAGCGAGGGCAGCCAGCGTGACAAGCAATACTGGCACCGTCAACACAATTCCCACCTGAAAGTAATACCCCCATGTGATAACCGTATTTTTCCGCGCCAATACATGCAACCACAACAAGGTTGCCAGGCTGCCAATCGGCGTGATTTTTGGCCCCAGATCACAACTGATCACGTTGGCGTAAATCATGGCGCCCTTTACCACGCCGGTTGCACTGGTTGCGTCGATCGACAATGCGCCGATCAGTACCGTAGGCATATTATTCATGATGGACGATAAGAAAGCGGCCAGAAAACCGGTGCCAAGCGTTGCCCCCCACATGCCATAACTGGCAAAAATATCAAGCAGACCGGTAATATATCCGGTCAAGCCTTCATTGCGCAAACCATACACCACCCAATACATGCCCAGTGAAAAAATAACGATCTGCCATGGCGCTTCGCGCACTACTTTTCGGGTTAATCACATGACTGCGTGCCGCCACTGCGAGCAATATGAGCGAACCAGCCGCTGCTACAAGACTGATGGACGCGCCCAAAGATTCCAGACCAAAAAAGCCGGTAAGCAGTGATGTGTCGTAAACAATTTTCCACGGTGGGTAATCCTTTGTCAGCATGCGCCATTGGCGCCTCGATTTTGCTGATGTAGAGAACCGCATTGACGATAGCGCATTTGCTGTGAATCGGCTTTTTCCCTCGTGGATCTTTATGCTCAAGCTGGTGCGAGACTAGCCCCATTCTTCCTCTGATAAGTCGCTTTGGTACATTGACTTCATAAAATGGTTGAGATCATAGTCGCAACGATATGACGAATAATCGAATTATTTCAAGACACCTTCTAAAAGTATGGATAGCAGGAGCCAAACGCGGCCTGACAATAGCGATCAAAAAAAACTCAGGCGGCGCAATGCAGTGGAACTCGTGATTGGACACATGAAAAACGAGAGGCGCCTAGGGAGGAACTTTTTGAAAGGCACCGCAGGTGATGCTATGAATACCATACTGTGCGGCGCTGGCTATAAACTTGCACAAGATTCTGCGCCAATTGGCGCTTTTGTGTGCTCGTTTGGGGATCAATCTTAATCGGTTATTGATTGGCAATATGTCTAACCTACAACTTGGCAGTTGAAAAAACGGGTTCCTCAGGGACGACTAACTATCTGATTACTAATAGTAGTATCAAAAGGGATAGGATAATTTATTGATTTTATTAAAATTTGAGGTTCTAATGGAAAATTCGGGTTGAACGGATCATTTGCTGCAAAACCAGGCAGTTTATTTGTTTTCTACAAGCCTGCCTATAGTTGTTTCTCGAAAAGATTAACCCTATCCTTGATGATCTATTCGAGCACTAAATATTTTGAGTATTTAAGGAGAAGAATATGATGAGCCTTCCATTTCAAAGCGATGCACTGGGCAAATTAACTTTACGTCTCACGGTAGGAATATTAATGTTATTTCATGGTGTACATAAGATATTCAACCCAAGCTCTCTCGATTTTATTAGCAAACAACTCGCTAACGTTGATCTGCCTCAGGGTCTGGCTTATGGAGTTTATTTGGGAGAAGTGATTGCACCGCTCATGATTATTCTTGGCGTTTTTGCCCGGTTTGGTGGTTTACTCGTTTTCAGTAACATGATATTTGCAATAGTGCTTGCACATCGCAGTCAATTATTGACATTAACAGATACCGGCGGCTATACACTGGAATTGCAAATATTCTTTTTGCTTACAGGACTTGCGGTGTTCTTTCTTGGAAGTGGCAGAATTGCCGTTAAACCAGACTAGAATCTGTAGGATTTAAGGTTGATTGAAAGGATTTAGACCTGAGTACTGCCAGTCAAGTCTGGGGTAGCGCAAAAAGGTGTTTATTTTTTCTATAATGGGTTTTCATTCACAAATTCTGGTTTCATGCCTAACGGCGTTGTGCGCGCTAGATGGCGTTGCGTCGGCGCAGTTGGCCAAGGCATCCCGGCAAAGCACCCTGTTCGACTGTAACAAGGCTCGCCGAGACGAAGTATCCTGCTTGGCCTGCAATATTTACTTTGAAGCTCGTGGTGAATCGATGAGGGAACAGGCCAAGGTCGCTAGTGTGACGATGAGGCGGCTTGTCAGTCCAACCTACCCGAGAACACTGTGCGGCGTGGTCTGGCAGCCGTACCAGTTCTCGTGGACGGACGACGGCAAGAGCGATAAGGTATACGATGGCAATGCCTGGGCGCGGGCGTTGTTCCTGGCCGGGACAATGGTTTCCGATCACAGGCTAGGAAGCAAAGTCAAGAGCTATGTCGATACCGGTAAGGGGATGAATGAGGTGCTGTGGTATCACAGCAAGAAGATACTCTCTTATTTCGCAACCATTTTTGGAAAAATCATGCCGCCTCCATGTCGAAGAACTTGCTACCGTCAAAGGGTTGTTTGTTATGTA
>NZ_FNPQ01000059.1:0-10902 GCF_900107335.1 Nitrosomonas sp. Nm58
TTCCTCATCATTTATATCCGTTTTGTATGACATCTCTTAGCTTACTATCAAAAAATACTTGATTCTAATGGAAATCGTTTTGCCAGACAGCTTCTAATAGCCATTTACACAATGTCTCTAGGACACCCCCGCTTGTGAGGTGTTGAAAACAGACATGCTTCCTTGGATGACATCTTGAAACAACAGACTGAATTATTGTGCAATGACAGAGAGGAATTGCTGCTGGAATAGGCAAACATGAGTAAGGGCATTACGTTGCCCGTGGAGTAGTAGTTGTTTCCCAGCAATGTGGGAGCCTTTGTGCCGACTCTGTGCAAGAAACTCCACGCCGATCCGAGAATCGAATGCCAGTTTGGCGGCTACAATTGGAGTACACAAAAAATATGGGGCCGATCAAGCGCCCATATTCATACGTTCATGGCGCGCCCAACACGATTCGAACGTGTGACCCCCGCCTTCGGAGGGCGGTACTCTATCCACTGAGCTATGAGCGCGTAAAATTCTAAATCACAAAAATGGATTTACGATAAAGGAAAAGCTATTTGGATTTATACGCTTAACCCAGAATTTGGTAAAGCTGGATAAATGCGCACAACTTTGACCACTTGATTCTTTGTTTGGATAATTTCCATGGGGTGTCCGGCTATATTTAATCCTATCCCTGCCTCGGGAATGTCTTGAAAATGCTCCAAAATCAAGCCGTTTAAAGTTTTGGGCCCATCTAAAGGTAAATGAAACCCAAGCTTTCGATTAAGATCACGCAATAAAACACTTCCTTCTACAATTATACTACCATCTGGCTGTCGAATGAATGTGCTCGTTTGAGTAGGTGGGTGGGTTGTAAATTCACCAATAATTTCCTCAAGAATATCTTCCAATGTTACCAACCCTATCCACTCGCCATACTCATCGACAACCAGACCTATTCGTTTCCGATTTTCCTGGAACAATTGCAATTGTGAGAACAAGGGCGTGCCAGAAGGAATAAAATAAGGTTCTTGCATAACTTTTTCAAGCATTGTTGCGGTAATTTTTCCGCTTCTCATTTGGTTAAATATTTTGCGTGCATGAATGATTCCGACAACGTTGTCAAGATGTCCGCGATATACCGGCAAGCGAGTATGGTGGCAGGTCAGTAGTTGATCATGGATGGCTTCATCATCAGCCTCCAGATCGATGGCTTCAATCTGGCTTCTAGGTACAATGACATCATCAACGGTAACTGTTTCAAGGTCAACCAGATTAATCAATACGCTTTGATGTTTCTTCTGGATGAAATGACCTGCCTCCAGGACAAGCATTTTAAGTTCTTCGGGACTGATTTTATGTGCTGTGTTTTCCTTGGACTTCAAGCGAAAGAGGATTAAAAGCCCTTGTACGAAAAGATTAATGAACCAGACTGCAGGGTAGAAAATTTTGAGCAAGGGTGTTAATGCATAGCTTACTGTTAAAGCAATTTTCTCCGGATAAGTGGCCGCTATAACCTTGGGAGTAATTTCACTGAATATCAATATTGCCAGCGTTACACATATCGTACCGATAAGTAATGCAAAATCATTATGCGCAAAGAAAGCAGAAGTAATCACTGCAACCAGTGTCGCAGCAGCTGAATTCAGTAAATTGTTTCCTAGTAAGATGACCCCTAGCAATCTGTCGGTATTGGCTAGTAATTGCGCAGTCAAGCGAGCGCCACGATGTCCCTGTTTGGCGAGATGCTTTAAGCGATAGCGGTTAATCGCCATCATACTGGTTTCGGAGAGTGAAAAAAAACCAGATAAAATTAATAATAGAACTAATACTGCAAGTAATATAGGTAATGGAACGTCTTCCAAATGGCTTTATCCTCGTGATTTTCGCGGTCAAATAGCAAAAATGACCTAAACTTCACTGGCTTATGTGCTGACTTAAACTGCCAATGGATATATGCTGCTGAAAATAAAGCGATCCTTATCTATTTCTGTAGCCAATCGAAATAAACATAACTTTTTTGTGGTACTTTCGACTCTTTAAAATGCTTAAGTTCTTCTTGATTGACCTTCTTATCCCACCAAATAGCGCGCGCTTCCTTCTGTTGTTCAACCAGATGCGGTCTTTTTGCAAATAATTCTCGCATAAATTTGGTATGCTCAGATTCATACATATAATCCATAGTCGATTTGCTCATAATATTAATAATTTGTAAACTTTAATGCACAATTGATTGCTTTTGTGAATATTAATTGTTGCTAATGATAACTTCAACCACATGAATTGTAAAAGAAGAAAGATGATCGAGAAAAGAATAAGCTGATGGTTAATGATGAAAAGCTGCTTAAATTTAATGGGAAGTTTATATTTGTCGGTTTTGGGAGTGTGGGACGAGGGGTTCTTCCCTTGCTTTTGAGGCATGTTGATATATTGCCTGACCGAATTAGGATTATTGCTGCAGATGAGAGGGGTAGGGTTGAAGCAGAAAATCAAAATATCTCGTTCCAGGTTAATCCACTCACACCGGAGAATTATCGTCAGATACTTGGCTCCTTATTAGCGCCAGGTGATTTTTTGCTTAATGTTTCGGTCAATGTGTCTAGCTTGGCGTTGGTTGAGTTATGTCACTCGCTAGGCGCTCTTTACCTCGATACCTGCATTGAGCCTTGGGCAGGTGGTTATGCGGATGCCAATTTATCGCTTTCTGAGCGCTCTAATTATGGATTGCGCGAAAAAGCGTTGATGCTTCGTGAAAAATTAGGCAGTGGTCCGACAGCCGTTCTTTGCCATGGCGTCAATCCTGGCCTCGCTTCGCACTGGGTTAAGCAAGCGCTCCTCAATATCGCACATGATACGGGAGTAAATTTTGAGACTCCAGAAACAAAGGATGAGTGGGCAAGATTGGCTCAATTGCTGAATATATCAGTCATTCAATGTGCCGAGCGAGACACGCAAGCAATCAATCCGCCTAAACGCATTGATGAGTTTGTTAATACATGGTCCATTGATGGTTTTGTTTCTGAGGGAATTCAGCCTGCGGAACTGGGCTGGGGGAGTCATGAAAAGCATGAGCCGTCTGATGGGAGGCATCATGACTTCGGCTGCGATGCGGCCATTTATTTGGAGCGACCAGGTGTTCAAACACAGGTTTATGGTTGGACGCCTCGCGAAGGGGCTTATCGCGGCTTCCTGATCACGCATAGTGAATCTATCTCCATTGCAGACTATTTGACAGTCAAGGAAGGAAACAAACTTTATTACCGTCCAACAGTTTATTATGCCTATCATCCTTGTGACGCAGCTGTTCTGTCGGTGCATGAATTCAACGGGAAGAATTTAAAATTGCAGTCAAAAACCCGCTTGTCAATGGATGATATTTATGATGGCGTTGACGAGTTGGGTGTGCTGTTGATGGGGCATTCCAAGGGAATATATTGGTATGGCTCGGTTTTATCTATTCATGAGGCGCGGAAACTTGCACCTTACAACAATGCAACCAGTTTGCAAGTGGCGGCAGGCGTGCTGGGCGGCGTAATCTGGGCAATGAAAAACCAAGAGGCGGGCATTATCGAGCCTGATGAAATGCCTTTTGAGGACGTGCAGAAGGTGGCGGCTCCTTATTTGGGGAAAATGGTCGGGCAGTATAGTGACTGGACACCGCTTCAGGGAAGAGGGGGATTGTTTGAAGAAGACCTGGATAAAACCGATCCATGGCAATTCAAGAATTTTCGTGTCACTTGAATTGCAGGGAGGTGGCGTTGGTTTCCATGATTTAGGCCGTGTAACGTAGGTGGGTGCTTTGCCTGATTTATGATCCGGTCAAGTTTCGACCTGATATCGATAGCTAAGTAATGTTTCACGTGAAACATATTGTTTATGAGGTTAAACTTTTTGTGAACAAAAATGCTGAATGCCTTAGAATTAAGCAGTAATTTGATTATCGGTTTTACAACACACATTTATGAGCTTTTCGGAAAACTTTGATGTTATCGTGGTGGGCGGCGGCCATGCGGGAACAGAGGCAGCATTAGCGGCTGCTCGCATGGGGCAGAAGACATTATTGCTTACCCATAATCTCGAAACGCTGGGGCAAATGTCCTGCAATCCATCCATAGGCGGTATTGGCAAAGGTCATTTGGTCAAGGAAATCGATGCCTTGGGCGGCGTGATGGCAGAGGCCATTGATGAGGCGGGCATACAGTTCCGAATGCTTAATTCCAGTAAAGGTCCCGCTGTGCGCGCGACACGTGCTCAAGCAGACCGGGTGCTTTATCGTCAAGCCGTACGCAGACGGCTGGAAAACCAGCCAAATCTATGGTTGATACAGCAGGCTGTAGATGATCTTGTGCTGCAAGGTGAGCAGGTTGTGGGGGTGGTTACCCACCTTGGCGTTAAGTTTTGTGCGCGAGCAGTCATCTTGACAACCGGCACATTTCTAGCCGGTTTGGCACATGTGGGTAATAATAATTTTCAAGCGGGTCGGGCGGGTGATCCGCCCTCAATCAGCCTTGCGCAGCGACTACGCGAGATGAGGTTGCCGGTGGGACGCCTTAAAACCGGCACCCCTCCGCGGATCGATGGGCGCAGCATCAATTATTCCTTGCTGCAGGAGCAGCCGGGTGACGATCCTGTGCCGGTGTTTTCATTTCTGGGCAATGTGGCGCTGCATCCCCGTCAGATATCTTGCTGGATAACACATACCAATGGTCGCACTCATGATGTTATTCGAGAGGGTCTGGATCGCTCGCCTTTATTTACAGGGAAGATAGAGGGGATTGGGCCACGTTACTGTCCGTCGATAGAAGACAAGATTGTTCGTTTTTCTGATAGGGATTCGCACACGATTTTTCTTGAACCTGAAGGGCTGGATACGCATGAAGTATATCCTAATGGTATTTCGACCAGCCTACCTTATGATGTGCAAATCGACTTGGTGCACTCGATCAAAGGGCTGGAAAATGCGCATATCACCCGCCCAGGCTATGCCATCGAATATGATTACTTTGATCCCCGCGCACTTAAGAGTTCCCTGGAAACCCGGGCGATTGAAGGGCTGTTTTTTGCAGGTCAAATTAATGGAACGACTGGCTATGAGGAGGCGGCCGCTCAGGGATTATTGGCTGGATTAAATGCCAGTCTCAAGGTACAGGGGCGCGAAGCGTGGTGCCCACGTCGTGATGAAGCCTATCTGGGCGTGTTGGTAGATGATCTGATTACTCGTGGTGTGACGGAGCCTTATCGTATGTTTACCAGCCGTGCAGAATATCGTCTGCAGTTACGAGAAGATAATGCTGATATGCGATTGACTGAAGTGGGCTATCGGTTAGGGCTGGTCCATGAAGGGCGCTGGGAGGCATTCGTGATTAAACGTGAAGCGATTGATGCTGAGCGGCAAAGATTACGAAATGTATGGGTGCGCCCTGGCATGTTGTCGGAAGCGGAATTGATAAACGTGCTGGGTAAAACCATTGAAAAAGAATATTCATTGTACGAATTGCTGCGTCGTCCGGATGTGACTTATACGAGGTTAATGTCATTGCTCGGCGCTGAAGATGGCGTTGCCGATGAAAAAGTTGCTGAGCAAGTGGAAATCAATATTAAATATGAAGGGTACATCGAGCGCCAGAAACAGGAGATCGCCCGCCATAACCATTATGAAAAGACAAGCTTGCCAAAAGACATTGATTATCGGAGTGTGCGCGGTCTTTCCAGCGAAGTGCAACAAAAGCTGAATCAGCATAAACCGGAGACAATTGGTCATGCCGCACGGATTTCCGGCATCACGCCTGCGGCCATTTCTCTATTGCTGGTTCATCTGAAGCGTGGTTTTATATTGTCAGAAATAAAATAAAAAATATGAGTCTAGAAAAACAATTACTGGAAGGCCTTGATAAGCTTGAGTGCGGTTTAGCTAAAGAAAGGGAAAGGATCAGCACTCACTTGCTGCAGTATATCCTGTTCCTGGATAAATGGAACCGTGTCTATAATCTGACCGCCGTGCGCAAACCGGAAGAAATGGTGACCAAGCATGTACTCGATAGTTTAACGCTGCTGCCCGTGATTACCGGCGCTCATCTTGCTGATGTCGGCAGTGGTGCAGGACTTCCCGGCATCCCGCTTGCAATTGTCCGGCCTGATTGGTATATAACCTTGATTGAAAGTAATCAGAAGAAAGCAGCTTTTTTAACGCAAGCATGTATTGAATTGGCATTGAAAAATGTGAAGGTGGTTTGCGAGCGTGCTGAGCGTTTCTTTCCTGCCGAAAAATTCGACACGGTGATTTCCCGGGCATTTGCCGATCTGAGTACTTTTGTCAGCTCAGCAGGGCATTTATGTGCCGAGAATAGCAAAAGCAGGTTGATCGCAATGAAGGGCAGGTTTCCCGATGCTGAGTTGATGCAATTGCCTGAGCAATTTGGAGTTGAAAAAGTCTTGCGTGTCATGGTGCCTGGCTTGCGGGCGGCGCGGCATTTGATTGTCATTCGACCGGATCAAGGAGAGTGAGTCTCTTGGTTCATACCAGCTAAGGAGCAGGCGCGTTGATAAAAATTCTTGCAATCACCAATCAAAAAGGGGGGGTTGGTAAAACGACTACGAGCATCAATCTGGCGGCAAGTTTGGTTGAAGCTGGTAAGCGCGTACTCCTTGTAGATCTGGATCCACAAGGAAATGCTACTATGGGAAGCGGTGTCGATAAGCGTCTCTTGCAACATACGGTTTATCACGTCTTATTGGGTGAGCGGCCTATTGCTGATGTCAGGGTGGTCTCCACGCCAGGTAAATATGATTTGATTCCAGCCAACCAGGATCTGGCTGGCGCCGAGGTGGAGATGGTCAATCTGGAGCAAAGGGAAGCACGTCTCAAAGCGGCGCTTCAGACGGTGGGGAAAGAATATGATTTCATCCTTATGGATTGCCCGCCGGCGCTCAATTTGCTGACACTGAACGGCCTCTGCGCAGCGCAGGCAGTCATGATTCCCATGCAGTGCGAATACTTTGCTCTGGAGGGATTAAGTGATCTGGTCAATACCATCAAAAGGGTGCGGGTCAATTTTAATCCTATTCTTAAGATTGAAGGCTTGCTGCGGACCATGTTCGATCCTCGTAACGTTTTGGCAAAGCAGGTTTCCGATCAGTTACAACAGCACTTTGGCGATAAAGTGTATCGAACGGTGATCCCACGCAATATCCGATTGGCAGAGGCACCCGGATTTGGTGTGCCTGTGTTGTTCCATGACAAATTATCGAAAGGAGCGCTGGCTTATCTCGCGCTTGCAAAAGAGATCATGGATGCCACAGCTTAACATCTCAGATTATTCCAGATAAATCAGAAAAAAAAACGATAGGCGATTAGGAGCAAATGGCGAAGTTAAAAGGTCTGGGAAGAGGGCTTGATGCGTTATTATCAGGCAATCACGATGATCATGCGTTAGCGGAATCCCTGCAGCATTTGGAGATCCATTTGCTGCAACCGGGTAAATATCAACCCCGTACCAGCATGGATCAATCATCTTTGATGGAGTTGTCCGAATCCATCAAAGCACAGGGCGTAATGCAGCCCATCCTGGTGCGCCTGGTAGCCGCTGAACGCTATGAAATCATCGCAGGCGAGCGGCGCTGGCGTGCTGCACAACTGGCTGGATTGACGCAGGTGCCCGCAATCATTCGTGAAGTGCCGGATGAGTCAGCGCTGGCGATGTCACTCATTGAAAATATCCAGCGCGAAAATTTGAACCCATTGGAAACAGCCATGGGTATTCAACGACTTATCAAAGAGTTTGGCATGACGCATCAAACGGCAGGCGAAGCACTGGGAAGCTCACGCAGCGCGATTTCAAATCTACTGCGCTTGCTTAATCTGGCTGCACCCGTACAAGAGTTGATGATGCAGGGAAAAATCGATATGGGGCATGGGCGTGCATTGCTTGTTTTACCCGCAGTGAGGCAGGTTGAAGTCGCCAGTTTAATCGCGCACAAGCAGCTATCAGTGCGTGAAACCGAGAAGCTGATCAAACGCATCGAGCAGGCCCCTGTGAAAAGATTGGTCAAGCAGGATCGAGACTTGTTGCGCTTGCAGGAAGATATTTCATCGAAACTCGGCGCCAGCGTCGTCATCAAACCCGGAAAACGCGGAGCAGGCAATTTGATTATCCACTATACCAATCTGGAGCAGTTGGATGGCATTCTCTCCAAGTTTTAAGCTTTTCTTAAGCAATCAGAACTGTTCACTGAAAACAGGAAAACTCTGCTGGAGCCTATAGATGAATACGCACATTCTGATTAACCCAAACGTTGCAACCATTCTCGGCGCACTCGTCGCTGACGCCGCTTCACTTGGTTTACACTGGCTTTACGATCCGGCACGCATTGCAGCAATAGAAGAAAATGAGGATGAATTGGTATTCCGCCAACCCAGTGCCGCCGATTATGCGGGAGCAGGCGGATTTTTTGCGCATGGCGACAAGCAGGCTGGAGATTCGACGAGCTATGGTGAAATATGTCTGTTAATGCTCAAACACCTGGCAAAACACGGTGAATTCAATCGTGCGGCCTATCAACTCGAATTCCGCGCCTACTTTGGGCCGGGCGGTGCATATGCCGGTTATATCGACTCGCCGACTCGTCACACCTTGCGAGTTTTATTGCCGCTGGATATCAATAGCTTCCCGGAAGTATCCGGTGCGGATGATGATCAGCTACCCGCACTCGCCACAATCCCCGTGTTGGTAGCAACTCACCGGGATTCACGCGAGGCGCTCATGAAGCGGGTCGAAGAAGTCGTGCGCATTACCAATAACAATGATATTGCCGTATCCGCAGCACGTTGCGCAGCCACTGCATTGCATGGCGTACTGAATGGCAAACCAATGGTTCAGGCATTAACCGATGCTGTGACAGTTGCCGGGGAAAAGCTTAAGCCATCGTTGGAACAAGCGCTTGCCACTGACACGCTGGATAGCGTGTCAGCCGCTGAACGTTTTGGCCTAGCTTGTCATGTCACAGAAGGATTGCCCATTGTTTTTCATATCGCCAGGCATGCACCGGATTACACCACCGCGATTAAAGCCAATATCCGCGCTGGCGGAGATTGCTGCGGCCGCGCTATCGTTCTTGGGGCGCTGGTAGCTGCGTGCCAAGCCATGCAGCAAAACCTGACATCATCCATTCCGATATCCTGGCTCGCACACTATCGCAAACTTGTGATAGCTGCTGAAGCTTGTGAGGTAATTGGATAGTGAAAAATAAAGTTGGCAATTCAAGATCGATTGTATAAATACAAGACAGTGTAGGATAAAATATGGCAGTAGGTCCAAGACTGTTGCCACGTCGCCTTCCTGTTTGACCATCACCAACCACTTTACACCTTCACAATGGCTGAGTTTGCACCAAACCGTTGGCCTGTTGCAAGAGAAATTCCCGCAAGCGTGAGTACCCAGCAAGAATGCAGTGCGAAATGCAATATTAGGGATTGTCCGGAGGCTTCCCGGCTAAACGGTCTTGCGAAAAGTCAGGTTGATCCGGTAAAGCCGACTGATGGATGATAGCCTTCCTTGATCGGCAGCAGGCCATGGTAGTGCAATCTCACCGGCTCACCCCATACTATCCATTACCGTGTATCAATGGCATTCGCACCGGCCTCTCCTCGTGGCGTAAGCCGCCCCATAGAAAAACAGCCGGAATTCCCAGCGAAACTGAGACGATGGACGCATCAAAGCCGTGTTCGTTCTTATCCTGCTGCGATTGTAATGTGGTTCAATGCTGCGAAGATGGCAGCTTCATTAGGCAACGCAAAGCCGCACAGCACAACTGCGCCAGGACACAACCCCTCTCGCCGCGCTTGAGATAGCACTGCATCCTCAAATAGATTCAATGTCATCTTATCCATCCGTTCTCATGCCGCATCGTGAAAAATGATGTTCATGATGTAGGTAGCGATAATCTGAGTGTAGATGGACTGGCACCACGCCGTAGATTGACCCGGTATGCGCCTTCCTTGAGCGTAGTCATAGCCGTGCCTTGGCAGTGTTCGCCTCTTTCTCAAGCAGGGCGCGCTTGCGTTCTACACCCCAGCGATAGCCAGCTAAAGCGCCGCCCTGGCGCACGACCCGGTGGCATGGAATAGCGACTGCCAGCTTGTTTGCCGCGCACGCCCGTGCCACAGCCCTGACTGATTGAGGAATACCCAGGTGCCGGGCGATGTCGGTGTAGCTTACGGTCTGCCCTACCGGAATCTCGCGCAGGCTCTGCCATATGCGCTGCTGAAAAGCAG
Source organism: Nitrosomonas sp. Nm58 (assembly GCF_900107335.1). NCBI lineage: Bacteria > Pseudomonadati > Pseudomonadota > Betaproteobacteria > Nitrosomonadales > Nitrosomonadaceae > Nitrosomonas > Nitrosomonas sp. Nm58. Next base: position 10,238 of record NZ_FNPQ01000059.1, read on the forward strand.
TGCCGCGCATATCCAGCGACAGATCTAGGTCAGTGTCTGGCGCCTCGATAAAACCGACTACCTTGATAACGAGCTGCTTGAGCTCCGTGTCGTCCCCAATCAGGTTAGTGCGAGGAAAGCTATCCTGCAGATCGCACACCAGTTTCTCAGGATCGTCACCGAGGAGAATGGCACAAATACCACGGCCACTTTGGGCAGCCAGGATTGACCCGAGAGAGCATTCGTCAATGGCAAAACGGATTTCAGTAGCGGCTCCGTCAGTACGATAATGGCTTGGTGTCATGCCCGGAACCTTGTTCGATTTTTCATAAGAATGGTTGTTGGAATTGTAGATTATAGCCAGCGTTGAAAATGGCATCTGTCACGGGGCTGCTGGCACCTCCAGTGCAGCAGTCCAACGGCGTCATTGATCGTTTGAACGGCGCACTTTTTTACTCACACAGTGGTTATACAGGATATAACTTTTTAGACAGCTTACACCTTGATAACAGTTACCCCATTTATCAATCTTACCCACCTGCCGCACTCCGACTCCGGGTCTTGCTTTCAAATTCGATTCATTCCGATAATGGTCGAGTCACCCGAAGGAACTTCCCCTTCAGGTGCTCACAGAACCGTACGTGAACCTCTCGATTCATACGGCTCTTCCTATCCAGTCAATTTAC
>NZ_FNPQ01000058.1:0-10944 GCF_900107335.1 Nitrosomonas sp. Nm58
CTCTGATTGTCGCACCCATTTGCGCAACGTCTCAGCAGTACAACCTATCTTGGAGGCTATCGATTCCAGTGCCGCCCATTGCGACTCATACTCCCTTTGGTGTTCATACAGCAATCGGACAGCCCGTTCACGAACCTCCGGTGAATATCTTACTGGTTTTTTTATTACTCTATCCTCTCAAGAAATAGAGTCTCCTGTAAACCCGGGCCGATTCACCTACGCTTATGCGACAGTCTGCCCGTTGGACGGAAAGTTTGACAGCTTGGTGTTACCTAATGTCAACACTGAGTGCATGCAAATCTTTCTTGATGAAATCGCCAGGCGCTACCCCAATGAGAATATCGTTATGGTGATGGACGGTTCTGACTGGCATCGCAGCCATTCGCTGACGTTAGCTGAGAATCTTCGCTTGCTGCTACTGCCACCTTATTCACCTGAACTCAATCCAGTCGAGCGCCTGTGGGATGAGTTGCGCGAAAAGAACTTTTCATAACCGTGTATGTGACAGCATCGGCGCGCTCGAATCTCATTTAGTTGATGCACTTCGACATATGGAGGAAACTACGGATGTGGTGAAATCAATCGCCGGATGGGATTGGATAATTAATTCACTTTGTAACGCTAATTAGAATAAGATAATAATATTATGAATCGCTTACAGATTTTTACCGACGGCAGTGTTCATACGCAATTAAAAGTGGGGTATGGCGCCTACCTTATGGTGGCTGACTTGGCTACGCCGATAGAAACGCTGAAAGAGGCGGTGAAAGTAAAGCGCTTTGAGCAAACCAGCTCGACCAGATTGGAATTACAAACGTTGTTATGGGCACTACACGAAGCGATGGCTTTGAGCAATGGCTGCGACATGGTTTTGACGGTTTATACCGATTCGCAAAATATTATCGGTCTGCCGGGAAGGCGCGTCCGCCTTGAACAAAATGATTATTTTTCGAGTAAAAACAGGCGGCTTAATCATTACGAGCTGTACCAGGAATTTTACCGGTTGAATGCCAAGTTCAATTGCAGGTTTGTCAAGGTAATAGGTCATCAGTCATCCAGCAAGAAAGATGAGATTGACCAACTGTTTGGCTTGGTCGACAAGGCATCCAGGCGTGCGTTGCGAGAATATTTTAGCTCATGAAACAAAAAGCCCGTGAAAGTCTTGATTTACTTCCCTACAGCGCGCGCACTTTCACCGTCTTACCTTTAACCTTGCCTGCGGATAATCTGCGCACAGCTTCACGGGCGATATTACGCGCGACAGCGACATAGGTTGATTGATCTGTCACGGTGATCTTGCCGACCTCCTCACGCGTATAACCTGCTTCGCCTGTGAGCGCACCCAGCACATCGCCGGGGCGGATCTTCTCCTTTCGCCCACCGAGTATTTGCAGTGTCACCATTGGCGGTGCCAGCGGGGTATGGTTACCACTTTGTAACGTAGCCAGATCATGCCATTCTGGCTCGAAGTCCATCATCCTTGCAATCGCTTCTACCCGGGGCATTTCGGACGGGCTGCACAGGCTCAGTGCCCAACCGTTTTCGTCGGCACGGCCCGTGCGGCCAATGCGATGGATATGTATTTCCGGGTCGGGCGTAACATCGACATTAATAACCGCTTCAAGTTGTGTGATGTCCAGACCACGTGCTGCTACGTCGGTTGCTACCAATACTGAGCAGCTACGATTGGCAAACTGAATCAGCACCTGATCACGTTCACGTTGTTCCAGATCGCCATTCAAGGTTAGCGCATGAATGCCTTGCTCCTGCAACCCTTCCAGCAAATCTCGGCATTGCTGCCTGGTGTTGCAAAATGCCAGCGTACTGACTGGTCGATAGTGTCTGAGTAGCTGGCCAACGGCCTGCAAACGCGCCTCATGGCTTACCTCGTAAAAACGCTGGCGTATCTTGTTTTCCTCATGCTGCTCCAGCAGTTTCACTTCCTGTGGGTTACGTAAGAATTGTCGTGCTAATCCTGCGATACCTGCGGGATAGGTTGCCGAGAACAGGAGCGTTTGGCGCTTTGACGGGCAGCGCTTGACTACAAAAGCCATATCATCGTAAAAACCCATGTCCAGCATGCGATCGGCTTCGTCAAGCACCAAGGTATTGAGTTCTGCTAGATTTAAGCTGCCGCGCGCCAGATGATCCATGATGCGACCGGGAGTACCGATGACGATGTGTGCACCATGCTCCAGGCTGGCCATCTGTGGGCGCATGGTGCTTCCGCCACACAGCGTAAGAATCTTGATATTGTCTGCAGAGCGTGCCAGGCGGCGAAGCTCCTGTGTAACCTGATCTGCCAACTCGCGTGTTGGACACAGCACCATTGCTTGTACCGCAAAGCAGCGCGGGTTTAGCTTGGTAAGTAGCGTCAATGCATATGCTGCCGTCTTGCCGCTCCCCGTCTTTGCCTGCGCGATCAGGTCGTGACCTGCAAGCGAAATGGGCAAACTGGCCGCCTGAATCGGCGTCATCGTCAGATATTCAAGCTGCTGTAATGTTGCCAGTAAACCAGGCGACAGCGGTAATTCATTAAAAAGGCGTCCATCAGTATTTACTGCGGACGGAGAGACTGTCTGTAAAGTATTATTCATCCGCAATTATCCCAGATATCAGCGGAATACGCATAGAATTGTATCTTTTAACAGAAGCATTAAAGAAACGCACGATCCTTTCAAGCAACCATTATAAGTCTTTGAACTAGAGATATTTTTATATTTTCCTTACAGTAGTGTGAAGTTAAAGCCAGGCTTTTTGGCACAAGCGATAAGATGGTGCAAGCACGTTACCTCAACCAAGCGCCATCTCTTTGGAACATCAGGCCGCGCTGCCTGTCTCATTCGTTTAATGCTTTACAATCCCTGTTTTGACAGATAATACCCGGCTAATACGATAAGGTCACATGAAACCCAATAGAAAATATACGAATGACAGCGTCGGCTGGCGGTTTGATAATAGTTATGCCCGTTTGCCCGAATCTTTTTATGCGCAACTTCATCCTGTGCCCGTACGTGCGCCGCAGGTGGCGATGTTGAATCATGCCCTGGCAGAATCGCTGGGATTAAATATCCGCGCATTGTCTGATGAAGAAGCCGCCTTGCTGTTTGCAGGTAATGTGCTGCCTGATACGGCGCAGCCCATCGCGCAAGCCTATGCCGGGCATCAATATGGTCATTTCACGATGCTGGGCGATGGGCGAGCGATCCTGCTGGGCGAGCATCTCACACCGGCAGGCGACAGGTTTGACATTCAGCTAAAAGGCTCTGGCCAGACCCGGTTTTCACGGCGTGGCGATGGCCGCGCGGCGCTGGCGCCCATGCTGCGGGAATACCTCATCAGTGAGGCAATGCATGCGCTAGGCATCCCTACGACGCGCAGCCTTGCCGTAGTCACCACCGGCGAGCCAGTGATGCGGGAGACCGTGCTGCCGGGCGCGATTCTCACCCGGGTAGCGGCAAGTCACGTTCGCGTGGGCACGTTTGAATATATCGTAAGGATAGGAGGTACAGAAGGCATCAAAACCCTGGCCGATTATGTTATTCACCGTCATTATCCGGCGCTTGTCGAGGCCGATAACCCTTATCTTGCGCTCTTGAACAGAGTGATAGAACGCCAGGCATCGCTGGTCGCAAAGTGGCTGCTGGTTGGTTTCATTCATGGCGTGATGAATACAGATAATATGGCCATCAGCGGTGAGACGATCGACTATGGTCCTTGTGCGTTTATGGATGCGTACGACCCGGATACGGTGTTTAGCTCGATCGACCAACAGGGCCGCTACCGCTATTCCAACCAACCGCATATGGCGCAGTGGAATCTCGCACGTTTTGCCGAAACGTTGCTACCGTTATTACACCCTCTCCAGGAAAAGGCCGTCGCATTGGCGGAAGAAGCAATCCACCATTTCCCCGCTGTCTTCCAAGACTGCTGGCTGGCCGGGATGCGAAAAAAACTGGGACTGTTCACTGAAGAAACGGAGGATAGCCAGCTTATCGAAACCCTGCTAACATGGATGCAGCAACACCAAGCCGATTACACCCAAAGCTTCCGCGCACTGGCTTCGGAAGCTTTGCCCCAGGATGCCCTGTTTCGTGATGCCGAATTCGTAGAGTGGCATGCGCGCTGGCAAGCGAGATTATCACGCCAGGCTGAATCCAGGCAGTCATCAGTCAGCTTGATGCGAGCGCATAACCCGGCGATTCACCCACGCAATCACCGCGTTGAAGAGGCGCTGGCAGCCGCTTCTGAACGTGGCGATTACTCGCTGCTGCAACAATTACTTGCGGCTGTGACAAACCCTTACGCCGATGCGCCGGAATATCATGATTACCGCACTCCACCAGAACCTTCAGAGCGCGTTTATCAAACATTCTGCGGAACATAAGCTTTGATTACTGCCAGCCGGTAACCTCATAGCCTTTCTCTTGCAGGCAGCGGCTCACGAAATTGGCATAAGCCTGATCAGGCTGCGAGGGCCTTGAATAAAAGAGTCCTCTCAGCAATCCCCACACGGCGCCACTCACTGCTCCGACCATGGAGCCCGTGCCGGCTGCACCAGTAACCGCGCCTCCAGCAGCGCCGCTCGCAGCTCCTACGCCTGCTCCCATAGCGGTACTTGATGCAACATCGCCACTCTTGCCATATCCTTCTTTAGCGCCAGCCGTTTCAGCGAGTTGTTTACAAGCCTCAATATCCTGCTGCACAACCTCCTCCCCCGCTGATAGAAAATGCGCGTTGGGATACAAGACAGGCTGCATGCTGGAGCAAGCCGGAAGCCATAATAGCATCAACCCCATATTCAACATCGTCACTAATCTCATTACACCAGCCCTCTTCCCATGAATACATCTGATTGAACGAGTATATCTTGATCTTTGCAGGGTAGCGGATTAATTCCGGAAACCTTCTAATTTGTTTTGCAGTATGCCCGCCGTCACATAGGAATCCAGCGGCTTAAGCAGCAAGCAGATTCAAAACAAGGTAACTCACTCACCCTAAACCTCTTGTGGATAATACGACAAACCAATCATTTATTGGCTAAGTTAGATTGTAAAAGCCCACTCGACTCCAAGTATGTCTGGTGCTGCGTATATTGATTACCTCCCGGTCGAATAACTTTTATACTTCATCTGATCAGATCAATAGTGAAGCATAAGCTTGTTCTGTTTACTTCTAAACATGAAAGGAGTGTCTGTTATGAAAACGTGGAAAAGTGAATTACGATCAACCAGGGATGCCGCAGCCACAAAGGCTGGTTTGACAGGAATGATGGCTAACCCTCCAACTTGCTTGAGGAATGACAACCTGTCCTTCATTACCATACTGTTGCAACCCATCGGACTTATCCGAACGCTAGCAATGAGGAGCGGGTTCTTTGGAATGGCTTTCCTGGGGCTGATGGGATCGGCTGCTACGATCCACGCAGCAGACTATGAGGTATGGGTCAGCGACCAAGCCAATACACAAGGTATTACGGCCGAGGCGCCTAGCGGAACACATGGCGGAGCAGTGCGGATCTATGACAGCGCGGATCTGGAAAAAACGCCACCTGTGGACAATGCTGTGGTGCTGGATGTCGCTACTGACTTGTTCCCTACGGCGAAGGCCACTACAGGGGCGCATGTTGCTCGCATTCACGGCATTCTGCCGAGTCCGGATCATAAATACATGGCGCTCAACTTTGTCGCTTCGGGTCATCTGGGTATTGTTGATGGTGAAACGAAACGGCCTATTTGCCTCTTCCGAACTACCGGCACTTCCACAGGCCGGCAGAACCACATGGGCTTCTGGGCACCCAATGGTCACAGCATCATAGTCGCCAACCAGAACGGGCGCATGCTGGAGCGTGTCGATGTGATGCGTGATAGTGGAGGCGCTGTGACTGGCTTTGATTTCAATGCCGCGGCCAGCCTGGATCTGATCGGTGGCGCCGACCGGATTACCGAACAGCCTGTGGCGGTCGATCTGAATCCCGAGGATGGGGTTGCCTGTAAAGTGAGCGGCACGGTTGCGGATGGGCAAGCGACGACTACGCCAACGGGTGCGTTGAAGCAAGCCGATGGCATTCGCCCGCTGAACACGGTCATTTGCCCCATCGTTGCCAGCACGAGCCAGCATGTTTTCACGACATTGGGCGGGGGTGGCATGTTCGTGATCGACATGCGCAGCACGCCAATGGCGATCGTAGCTGAGTATGACATGAACGTTACCCGGGCAGCCGGTTGTGGCGGTGCCGAGGCAGCAGGTTTCATGCACCTGAATACCGGCACGCCAGGACCAAACATTTCTGAATTTACGCTCTATCGTTTCTCACTCGATTATCCATCGGCACCAGCGTTCAATGCGGCCAATACCCCCTCACCCATTGCGGTATGGGCAGATGCGGACAACGGCAAAGTAGCAGGCGCTGATATTCCAGAAGGGAACAATCGTGATGCGCATGGCCTTGTCCTGGTGAATAACCCGACAGCAGAAACAGCTTACTATTTGCATCAGATGGATCGGATTCGCAACAATGTCGAAGTGTTCGGAATTACCTCGTCGCGGGATAATCGGACATTCCAGTACGCAGGCAGCTATAGCCTAACGACGACAGGGGCCTGTGGTTCGACGCTCGGCACGACAAGAAGCAACGATCCGACACCCGATCTTGGCGATTTTTCAGTGGCTGGCCAGACGAAAGGCAAGCGGATCTATGTCGCGCTACGCGGTCCGTTCCCGCTCACCGTCAGCCATGCCGCCGACGGCAGTTGCCCGGGGCTGGGAATCATTACGCTATCGCCAAACCTGACGAGCGGGACGCTCACTCAGGTACTGCCTACCACTGTGCTGGACGTGGGGGGATCGAAGAATCTCAGTGATCCCCATGCCGCAATCATACGGTTAAAAGCGAAGTAGGTTTTGAATTTAGCGGCATAATGCATAGGGTGAGCCGCCTGCCAAAGCTTGGCCAAAGCCTGGTAAATGGCAGGCAGTTCTGGCCCACCCAGGCCGTGGTATTCAGTATCCACTGTCACCATCCTTTTTTGCCCAATACCAGCAGCTGCAAACTACTGCAAGGATGAGTTGATCATAGTCTGAATCGGGAATCAAACTTGGCATGCTGCGCGTATCCGCCCATCCAGAAACAACAAAGGAGCCAGCTGGCTCCTTATGTTTTTTGCGACCCGGGAGAGTTACTTGACCCGGTTGCGGTATTCCAGCGTACGGGTATCAATCTCGATCTTGTCGCCGATTTCGCAGAATAGCGGTACTGGCAGTTCGAAGCCGGTGGCGATCTTGGCAGGCTTCATTACCTTGCCGGAGGTATCGCCCTTGACGGCAGGTTCGGTGTAAGTGATTTCGCGCACTACGGAGTTGGGCAGTTCAACCGAGATGGCCTTGCCGTTGTAGAACACCACTTCGCAGGCCATACCGTCTTCCAGGAAATTGAGCGCATCGCTCATGGTTTCCGCTTCGACTTCATGCTGGTTGTATTCAGTGTCCATGAACACATACATGGGATCGGCAAAGTAAGAGTAGGAGACCTCCCTCTTATCCAGCACCACCACATCGAACTTATCATCCGCCTTGTACACCGCTTCGCTGGGCGATTCGGTAAGCAGATTCTTGAATTTCATTTTTACCACGGAAGAGTTGCGGCCGGATTTGCTGAATTCAGTTTTCAGCACGACCATGGGGTCTTTACCAACCATAAACACGTTACCTACGCGGAGTTCCTGGGCTGTTTTCATCTGATAAATCTGGGAGTAAAAAAAGCTGCATATTGTACTCCGGCCGCCTCCAAAAATCCAATTTTCGTCGCTATCCGAATGGCTGTCTGCAAAAAATTACTCCTTACATATCAAATATATGCCATATGGTAATGGTTCGCCTGCGCCTTGTCTGGCGCAGCAACTTGAATTTTCAGGGGTATCTCTGATTTTTGCAGAAGCGTACCAGGTTAGATGCAAGGTCTGCGGCCTGCGCAAGCTGCCCAGCCCAAGCCGTGGTATGGTCTTGCAGCACCGCACGGTGCCGCCAGAAATCGTCCCAGTCCAAGCGCCCGCCGCTATTCCAGCTCTGATGAAAAGCACGCAGCGCGGCGGCGGCATCTTCCGCCAATCCTTGGCAATAGCGGTCGAGGAACGCCTCAAGTTTGACTTGATGCACATTGTCCTGTTGCGGATAGATTTGCCAGACCAGCGGCCGCGCCGCCCACTGCGCCCGCACGAAGGAATCCTCGCCGCGCACGAAATTGCAGTCGCACGCCCACAGCAGGCGATCATAGTCTTCCTGAGGCATGAAAGGAATGACGTGCAAAGTCAGGCTGCCACGCTGCACGCTATCGCCCGGCGTCAAGCCCGGTTGTCCGGCCCAACTTGCGACCTGCGCCACTGTCTTGCCTTCTGGCAACAGGCAGCGCACCGGCATAGTTGAAGCTGCCCAGGCATCCAGCAGCTTGCTCACTGGCGCGCTGTCATAACAGAATAGTGAAACCGTGGCTTCGGTGGAAATGGGGCAAGGCAGGCCAAGCTGATACCACCACTGCGCCGGATTGTGTTGCAGCGCATCGCGTTGCGCCAGTAGTCCATTTTCTCGGAGTAACCCGCCAGTAGCTGCAGTGAAGCCGGGGAAGAAGAAATACTTGGTCAGCGGTAGGCGCGGATGCGGTGAAGCCATGCCATGACAGCCCTCCACCCATCGCTCCGCTGACAAATATTCCAGATTGATCCATATGCGCTTTGCTCCCTCTGGGAGCGCACGCCTGTCCCCGACTTGATCCAGAGGCTGGGGAGAGGGAAGCGTCATCGCCGCCACATAACTCTCCGGCAGCTCGCAGCCAAACGCCTCAATCACCACGTCAGCCGGCATTACGTAGGGAAATGGTTCAATCCAGCGCCACACCTCCACCCCCCGACAGTTTTGCACTTCCCGGCTGGCATCGGCATCTGGGCACATGCGCTGCAGACTGGCCACATCGTCCACCCAAAGCCGCACTGCCATGCCATGCTCTGCCGCCAGTTGCTGCGACAGCCGCCAGCACACGCCAATGTCGCCATAGTTATCGATGATGCGGCAAAAAATGTCCCAGCGCATTATCAACCCGCTAGCTGATCGTTCCGTTAAAATGATTACAAATCAAACAAGCCCCAAGTCGAACTTCTCCAACGGAATGAAACCGGTGTTTCGTTAAACTCCGCAATACCTTTGAGGATTCGTTGTGTAATCGTAGTAAAGTTTCGGCTCTTTGGGAAATACTGCCGTATTAATCCATTTGTATTTTCATTGATGCCGCGCTCCCAAGAGGAATAAGGGTCAGCAAAATAAAAGTTTGCCTTCAACGTTACCACAATTTTTTATGCTCGACGAACTCCCCGCCCATTGTCCGAAGTAATAGTGTGCACCTTGTTTTGATAGGGCTTCAGTAGCCTGATCATCGCCTGGCTAACTACGCACAGTCTTGCGCTCTTCCTTGTTGCTCTCTAACGCCTCAAGAGGCAAGGAACTAAACCCGAATAAATTAGAAATGGTAGTGAGCACCGATTCCGAGATATTCAGCCTTCTCTTTATAAAACTGGCCAGTGGGGGAATTACCGTTAAAATACTCTATCATGAACAGTAGCTTGCGACCGAATGCTTGGTGGTTATCAAACTGGAATCCAGCTCTGGCAGAGATATCCGCATTCCAGTCGTTTTGCTCATGATTCTTAAAGTCAACCGCTAATATGGGTCTCATCGCGGCGAAATCGATACGCCAGGGACTTCTGAATTCAAGTCCATATTGAATTGACCAGGGTTTGATAGTTGAAGGCTGTTTATGAAAAATACCTCCCCCTCCCCCATAGATGCGTACTCCATAGGGCAGTTCATAGGAAACCCTGAGATCAGCTCCTTCATAACTGAGATTGATACGCTCTAACCGGGTTCGCAGCAGGAACTCGTCCCCTAGGTGCGAGCTTTGATGGAAAATGCGAGCAAAAGAAGAAAATTGACCTGTTCGCATGCTTGAGTAAACAGAAGCAATAAAATCAGTATTGATCAGATCGGAAGAGCTTGCATCAAGATTAAAGTCGCTAAAGACCCCAGCCTGGAGTCCTGCTTCCCATTGCACGGTGGTTCGGCCTAGATTGGCTCGATAGAAAGGGATGGTCTCGCCGAAACTGACTGACCCATTGTTATTCCCGTCAATGTCGGCGCCTACATAATTACGGTAAGCCGCTGAGAAGTGCGCCCAGCGTGGATCAGCCAGTAGAGGCTTAAATAAATGACCCGTTGGTAAGAAACCCGTAGGAAAAACTTCTGAGGGCGGAACAAGTGTACTTTCAGGCGTGTCCTGCTTATCTGCTGGTGAAGAAACAGCTATGTTTTGTTGCTTATCGTCTGCTAGCAGCTCCACTCCCATTACTCCCGGAATTTCAGACAATATTTGTTGAACTTGAGCGCGCTCTTCCGGTGACAGGTCATATACCGGTAATGTAATAACACCGTCACGCACCACTATGGCGGAGAAGTCAAGCGCATAATCTCGCTTGAGAATTCCTGTCGCATAACCCGCAATATAAGCGTCATTTGATACCCCATCGCTGTAAGCGGGAAACATCATGAATAAAACGATTGCAGGGAAAAAAAAGCATCGTACAGCAAACATCATTTTCTCCATGATTTTTTCGCGTGCAAAAGAAGAAGTATAAAGATTACGAAATTCACGAAATATGTAGGTATTGCCAATCAGACGGTCTGCAGCTTGATACCGTATTTCTCCTTGGCATCTCTCTATCGAAGATATGACAAAGAACCGTTACCGACAGATGACTACCCTCTATGTTCGTCAAGACAGTGACCGCTAAAATAAAATAATATGGGGTGAATCGCCCCGGTTTTTCCGGAGACTTTTTAGTTTGAGTCAGGCTGCATTAGCTGACTCCTTTAATTGGCGATAATATGCCATTTCAAATTCAG
>NZ_FNPQ01000062.1:0-10340 GCF_900107335.1 Nitrosomonas sp. Nm58
GGCCCGCAGATAGAAATCCAGTCTGCAGCAAGGCCGGATATAAGACTGCAGCCGATTTCCTTTTTACCAAAACACGAAATATCTCTTGCCAAACCAGGAGGCGTCCATATAAGAAATCATGAGGATCTTAGGCATTTTGCAGGACCGACTAGGTATCCACACCCTTCTGCTCTAATGCCTGTAAATTGGCGCCTGACCAGCAGCCATTGTCTGCGCTCAGGCGTGCAGGCAATTGTTCTACGGTATCCTGCAGTCAAGGCCGGCTCGATTTCTTGTTTATCGTTGGCGTGTTGACTGATATGCTGGCCCACAATGATTTGCAGGTCTGCATCCACATTGATTTGGGCATTATAAGCGTAGTCGAATTGATCTTTCTTGCCCATGATGCGGGCCCTAGTATCGGCAAAACTGATTTGCTTGTCATCCTCGATGGTTTTTCCGGGGTTGAGTCTCGCTTCGCGTCGCTCAAGCGCCTGTTTGGCCGTTTTGATTTTAGCCAACCGAGATTGCTTGAACTTTAAATCTTCCGGAATCTCATAGCCGGTTTTATCGAAGTAGGCCTTATCTTCTTCCTGGGCGCATCGGTTGGCGGCTTCAATCAAGGCATTCACTTCGGCACTCAGCGCTTGCTCCTTTTCTTTTAAGCGATCATAGCTCATCGCTTTATACTTGGAGGTGTTGGCCTTGAACTTGGATCCATCCAGACTGATATGTCCCAATGAAGCCAACTTCAACTCCAATGCCAGTTGGACGGTTTGTTTGAAACATTCCTGAAAAAACTGTCCATGATTCTTCCGAAAAACACTGAGAACGCGAAAATTAGGACAGTTCATTTGCGCAATGAACATGAAGGATAAATCCTCGCGACAGCGCTTTTCAATTTGCCGGGAACTATAAACACCACAGCTATAAGCATAAATCAGAATAGAAACAATCTGCTTGGGGGGATAAGCATGTTGACCTTTGCTGTTGTATTGGCTTTCTATGCTATGGGTATCGAGCTGCTGAAAAAGATCGGCATAGAGATAGCATTCATGATCTTTGGGGAGTAGATCAAAAATATGACTCGGAAAAAGCTGATGCTGATGAAATTCTATTGGACTGGCTTTGAAAGGAATAGTCATGCTGCTATCATTATATGAATATCAGCTAATTATATGCATAACGTATTGTTTGCATTAATATTTAGTTGATTCTTAGGTGTTTTTTTGGGGCGGCAGCGTAAAAAAACAGGCAATGAAACCTTTACCTGATAAGCCATTCTCGGACAAGCTCCTAGGGCCATGTCTTGTATACATGTCGGCTATAGGGAAAAATGATAATGTGCGCTTCCGAACAGACTGGTTCTCTCCGAGATGAGAAGCTTATAAAGCGAATGCTGACCTTGCATATGAGAGCAGGGAAAGTCGGCTCTACACTCCGCTCACACAGCTACAGGCTCATTTTAGACAAAGGAGATTCATATGAAAAAAATAAATGCCTTACTATTGAGTTTGGGATTAAGCGGCTTGGGCGTGGGAATGAGCAGTGCTCTTAGCCATAACGAGAGTGAAAGAGCCAAATCCCCGGATGCGGTTATGAATGCACAGATGGTTCGGAAAGCTTCCAACACTGGTCCTGAGCAGAAAAAAAGCGAGCACGATCGGTCTGATATTTTTGCGGCTCCTAATGCACTGCCTTCATCGCCAGCCTTCCAAAAGCAGCCAGATAACGGAAAAGTACTCGGGTTCGATTTTTATCGCGATCCGCTGAATACAAAAAAACCGATGCAAACTTTCGAGGAAACGATGAAAGCTGACGTGACAGAGCGCCCTAAGATTATGAAAACCCAGCATGAACTACTGCGCAGTCGCTACGACCTAACCCCCCGTTTGGATTCAGAGGTTACCATGACCCGCGGTAAGCCACTGGCTGTAGGTCCTACAGCCAGGTTACGAGAGGGAATGAGCTGGCAGAAACTAGCCGAAATGTCACCTGAAGAAATCCGTAGCAATAATCTTTTTCCTTATCCCGCGTTACCGCATCCTAAACAAGTAACTGGTGGGCAGGTTTTCCCTCCCATGCAAATTTCAATGTTTCCGAGATTGGAACGATTCGATGTTGAATTTGATTTGCCTGAAGATTTTTTGCCAGAATTTCCTCCTGCCATTTTCCTTCAGAACAGGCCTGAATTAGGAGATGTTTCGCGCGGCGAAGTTGTCTCCATCAACAATTTTTATGGGTTGTTCAAGGATATATTGACCCCGGTTCAACTTACCGGATTGCAAATGTTACTCACGCCGCTACCGCAAGAAGAATTCAATCCGACAGATGATCGTAAAAGCGCCCAGCCCAGCCTTGGAGTGACCTGTTTTGATTGCCATGTCAATGGTCATACAACGGGACAATTTCACTTAAGTCCCGATATGCGCCCGCAGGAACGGCGCATTCGATTGGATACCACGAGTTTACGAGGAGTCTATAGTCAACAAATTCATGGTTCAAAACGCAGTTTGCGTTCCATCGAAGATTTTACAGAATTTGAATTCCGTACAGCTTATTTCAATGGTGACCCCATACACGCAATGAAGAAAGGGTTCCCCATGATTGATCGAATTCATGTGAGCCATATGGCGCAGTTTCAAAACATGCTGGATTTTCCGCCCGCTCCAAAATTAGATAGCAATGGTCGACTGAATTCCTCAAAAGCGACTAAAAAAGAAATCAGAGGCGAGAACATTTTCTTTGGTAAAGGGCAATGCGCAAATTGTCACCAGCCCCCTGCATTCCTCGATAATCAAATGCATGATTTAAAACTTGAACGTTTTCTGAATGAGCCTGGCGATGGGCCAATGAAAACTTTTACGCTGCGTGGCATTAAAGACAGCCCTCCCTATTTGCACGATGGTCGTTTACTTACACTGGAAGATACGGTGGAATTTTTCAATCTGGTGCTGCAACTCAAGCTGACGGACGATGAGAAATCTGATCTTGTAGCGTATTTGCGGCAATTATAGTTACTTAACTGAGCAAAAAGCTTCCCTTTATTGGCAGCTTTTTGGCTTATTTCATCTATGAGGTTGAACTAGAACCAATAAAAAAATTTGGTGATTATACTTATGAGTATTTCTGTCGCTCCTTTAACCTTAAATCTAAAAAGAAAAATCCCGCTTGATCGCGATCCATTGATTCATAAGCCAGTAAAAGTAATAAAGAAGGCCATATTCCCCGTTGCTGGGCTAGGTACTCGCTTTCTCCCCGCCACTAAGGCAGTTGCGAAAGAAATGCCACCTATTGTGGACCGGCCGCTGATTCAATATGCTATTGATGAAGCGGCAGCAGCCGGTATCGAACAGATAATTTTTATAACGCATCGTAGCAAGCGATCCATCGAAGACCACGTTCACCGTGCGGTAGAGCTGGAAAACGAAATAGCATCACGAGGGAAGCAAGCATTCTTGGAAACGCTACGACAATTAATGCCCAACAGCATACACTTTAGCTTTGTTCGCCAAGAAGAACCTAGAGGACTAGGGCACGCGATTCAGTGCGTACGCCATCTGATTGGCGATGAGCCTTTTGCCGTGCTGCTTCCGGATGATTTGATCGATGGTCAGCCACCCGTACTGGCCCAGATGATCAAAGAATATGAAAAAATTGAGAGTAGTCTCGTCGCTGTCCGACAAGTATCTCGTGAAGATACACGCCGCTACGGGATAGTGGACGCTTCCGGGGAAGACTCAGAGGGCCGCAGTAGGAGAATAAGAAGAGTGGTGGAAAAGCCTTTGCCCGAAGCAGCTTCTTCCACATTGGCAATCGTCGGACGCTACATTCTTTCTCCCAAGATTTCCGAATGTATGGCAAGCCTGGACCCAGGGGTAGGAGGAGAAATCCAGCTTACGGATGGAATTTCGCGTCTTCTTAAACTGGAACCGGTGAGGCCTTACCATTTCTTGGGCAATCATTACGATTGTGGGAACAAGGAAGGTTTCCTCGAGGCAACGTTAGCATATGGTTTGCAGCACCCCGAGGTGGGCAAGGAGTTCAGAGAAATACTGAAGTATGTCGCTCGACAGCTCGGTTAGGTTTAAGTTTTCTAGGAGAAAAGCGCCAAGCACTTAAACCTCTCCTGGTTTTGTATGCTTTCTTGGTGGAATTTCTCACTACTCCACTTTGCTCTAGTAAATCGGTAGATATTAAGGTTCTCTGGAGTAATTAATCAGGATAAAAAAATGGCTATCATAAAATGGATTGGAATTGCCCTCCTTATGTTGGTTATTCTAATTGCATTGTTGCTCGCGTTAATGTGTTCAAATTGGGTGCGAGATATAGCTGCGCAACAGATCAGTGAGCGGACTGGTCGCAAACTCACCATTAATGGTGAATTGAACATTAATTGGTCCTTGACGCCTCATATAAGAGTTGAACAAATACAGTTTGAAAACGCAGCATGGAGCAAACAGCCAGATATGCTGGAGCTTGCGGCTCTTGATCTCCGTATCGATCTGATTGAACTCATTAATGGCCATGTAATACTGCCGGAAATTATCCTCACTAAACCCAATATTGTTTTAGAAAAATCGCCCGATGGCGAACCTAATTGGGAATTACGGACCGATAAAGACGATACGAGGGATCGTACAGAATTGCCAGTTATTGAGCGCTTGCGGATCGAAGAAGGACGCCTCACTTATCGTGATTTATCAGCGAATACAGAGATAATCGCAACTTTTGCGACGACTAAAGGACTGGCTGACGGCGAAGAAGCCACTGAGTTACAAGCCGAAGGAGAGCTTAAGGGAAGTCCATTAGCCATAAATTTAACTGCGGGGCCATTGGTTGCTCTTCGGGAAGCCAAAACACCCTATCCATTGACCCTAGCTTTGCAAGCGGGGGAAACCACTATTAAAGTTAAGGGTACTTTGACAGAACCTCTGCAACTCAAAGGCTTAGATTTGCGGTTTGCCATGAAAGGTCCTGATCCTGAGCAATTATCTAACATACTCGGGTTGCCAATGCCCAGCCTACCACCTTATCAGGTAAAAGGAGATTTGTCTTTTCATGAAGATACTTGGCAAGTTAAAAAGTTAGATGGGCGAGTTGGGGATAGTGATTTTGCGGGAAATATTAGCGTGAAAATAGGTGAGCAGAAGCCTTTTATAAAGGTGGATCTGACCTCAAAAAAAATAGATTTAGATGATTTTGGACCAATAATTGGCCTTGCTCCTGAGACTGAATCTGGAGAAACTTTTTCTGAAGATCAGAAGGCACTAGCAAAAAAGCAAGCAGCAAGTCCCTATGTACTGCCCAAAAAGTCTATCAATTTTGATGAATTACAGAAGATTAATGCCAAAATTACTTTGCAAAGCAAGCAGGTTGAATCAAAGCTGCCAGTGGATAAGCTTTCTCTGCGAGCAATCATTGATAATGGTCATTTAATTCTTGATCCTCTAAATTTTGAGATTGCCACTGGAAATATACAGTCTTATCTTGAGTTCGATACAAAAACTAAACCTGTAGAAAGCAAAATAGAAACTGAAATACGTCACGTTCGTTTAAATGAAATTTTACGCCGCTTTAAAATTGCTGATAAAAGTGCAGGTTTAATCGGTGGCCAAGCAACATTTTGGTTCAAAGGAGATTCTGTCGCAGAAATGCTAGCCTCGGCTGATGGCGGCTTGGTGATGTTAATGACAGGTGGTCAGCTTGATGATTTGTTGGTAGAACTCGGTGGCCTTGACGTTGGGGAAGCTTTGGTTGCTTTATTCGACAAGGAGGCTAATACCGAAATCAACTGTGCTTTTGTAGATCTTCCAACCACTAGCGGAGTCATGAAGATAGGTACTTTTGTTATAGATACTGAGGACACTGTTTTTTTTAGTAAAGGTTCTATTGATTTCAAGAAGGAACAATTAGATCTGGTCATTGACCCTAACCCTAAGGACTTGAGTGTATTTTCAGCTCGTGCGCCTCTCTACATAGAAGGTAGTTTCAAAGAACCAAATTTTACTCCTGGCGCAAGAGCGATTGTACGAGGCGCATTCTCACTTGCGTTATTACCCTCAGCGCCAATCGTAAGTCTATATTCGCTACTTCAGGGAAAAGAAAAAGGACAGAAAGATAATAATCAAGAGAGTGACCATTGTTCCCGCTTTATAGACACATTAAAAGAAGCTCGTGAATAAAAAATTGAATTTATTTTTAAAATATGGAGAAATAAATGATCCATCAGGCACCAGGTCCCATAAGAATTATTATTTATTTACTCATCCTATCTACATTGAGTGGCTGCGCTGGTTTATTTACCCATGAGCCCCTAATTAAAAAAGAGGCGCAAGAAGATATCACTTTAGCCATGGAAGTAAAAGCAAAGCTGATTGAAACGAAGGAACTTAGTGCAGCTGCCATACATGTGGAAGCATCTAATGAAGTTGTGATATTAAGCGGCTTTGTTGAAACAGAATCTCAACGTCAATTAGCCGGTTCCGTTACGAAAAAAGTACCTAACGTGAAGCGAGTGGACAATCAAATAAAAGTCAAATAAGCAAAGCTAATAATGCGATAGATGGAATTAGGACTAATTTATGGCTAGAGCGCAATTTTTCGGCGGAAACTGGTTTGTTTATTCATCTACATTAGATGCTCGACTGCGACAAACCCATCAACTGGCACTGACGGGTAAGGCTCAACTGATTATTACGCTCAATCATCATCTTGCGTTCCTGCACACTCAATGATTGAGCTTTCTGGCCAAAAAATCGCGTTCTACCGTCAATTGCCCGATCACGCGATGCAAATCATCGATACTATGGCCCTTGTCTTTGCCGGCGCCATCACTACGGGCAAATAACTCCGCAGCTTGTTCAATCAAATGCCGCTTCCACCTTTGATCTGCGTCGGATGGATTCCATACCGGGATGCCAACTGCGGCACGGTTTCTTCTCCTCGAATAGCTGCCAATGCAACTTTCGCTTTGAATTCACTGGAATATTCTACGCGTTTCTTGCTCATGGTTATTTCACTCCTTTTCTGTTTTGCGAGAGCTTAACAACCTGTTCAGTTTTTGTACCACTTCAGCTTTTCCTGGCGCCCCATTGCTGATCGTTACCGATAGCTGGTTTGGAACGATGGCTTGCTTAAACCGATGCGCAAAACCGTTGGGCAGCACTGTCATATGCTTTCCAGATTGCGCGTCAACACCACTTTGTTTGCGCTACCGCCCGAACACCAGAAACATCAGCTCGGCCGATCCAGAAAGTATGGCGACAAGATGGGCAGTGCCACAACGCTGGCCAATGAATTCCATGGACGTGCTACCACTTTTTCGATTAACCTCTACGGAAAACAACGCAATGTTCTGGCCTTTGACAACATCATGATGTTGAAAACACTCAAATGTGCCGTGCGCGTGGTTTGGATCTATCGAAGATCACAATGGGTTGCACTCTTTACCACCGACCTCGATCTCACCGTCGCGCAGATTATCGGATACTACGGCGCACGCTGGAGAATCAAAGCCGGTTCAAAGAGATCAAGCAGGAAATCGGTAGCTCAAAAAGCCAAACCCGAAATTGCCGTGCCGTTACCAACCATCTCAATTTCTGCATGATGGCCGCCACCGTAATCTGGATATATGCCGATCACTTTGATAAAACACCGCAGCGTTGTTACGCTGCTCACAATCGAAGCCACTGCGCCTTTTCTGATGTCAGAAAACTGATTACTCAGGCTGCGCTCAATAAGGATTTTGTTAGCTTTTGCCCTAAACCAGATAAACCCATACAAAATTCTTTTATCGATGCATTATTGCGTATGATTGCTTAAGAGAAAATTTAAAGTCTAGATCAAAACAGTGAAAGTTCAGTTGGAAAATACTTAATCAGGAAACCTTACCTTTATACTCAATGTCACGACGCCGACAAACCACACTATATTGGGACTCGGAACAAATGTCCGGCGAGGGATTTATTAGCAATAAATTCGCATATCATCAACAGAATCGTCTCTGTGAGCCTGAGTTGATTTCTACTTAGCACCTGATAAATCAATAAGATCTAACTTTCCGAGCTCTATAATAGTTTCTTGAAGCGTGTAAGTAACTCTGTTGGCTCCTACCACTTGTAGTTTATTAGAATTACTCTTGACAGATTGTGGGTCGTTTATACCGAATCTGCTTGCAACAATAACTATTTCTGGAAATCGTGCACGTATGCGTTTGCAAAGGTAGATTGTATGCGCTAGATCGCTTGGATAAACTGAAGCGATAACGGCAATATTAGCTTTTAATTGTTCAATGATTGTTAGCGTTTCAGTTGCAAGCCTCAATGAATAGAGTTGATGGCACTCAAAATCTTCGTGGGGTATTGATTTAATTAATAATTGTGCTGCCAGGTCATCGATCGAATCTCGTGCCGGAATGACTAAGAGAATTTTGCGTTCACTCTGTTCTTGTTCCTCATTTTCTTTGATTTCTTCTTCTTCATGATCTTTAATGACAGTTTTTAAATTATCAATTAACTCATTTTGCTCAGAGGTATCAATTTTACCGTAGCGTAAATCGTTCCTGGCTTGCACTAGCGCAGGAATGGCTAGACTGTCAAATGTGTGTACTAATGCATGATCAGTATCAGAAAGCTGTTTTTCAACTATGTCAGAAGCTTCATCGATATCATCAGCCAATAATCGTTGATAAAAACTTTGTCCAGCTGACAGGGTTGGTCGGTCACCGAGGAGCGTATCCAGGAAACCTAAGTAAGGTACGTATCGACCTAGCACTACAATACAAACAGTCAAGGGCGAGGCTAAGATAAGGCCAATAGGGCCCCATAACCATGTCCAGAACGCCACACAAACAAGTAAAGCTGCTTGGGATACGCCGATACCACGACCATAAACCATAGGTTCGATGATCATATTGGTAATCAGCTCAAGTACGCAAAACATTGCAAGTACCATTATCGCCAATGACCAATCAGGCGAGAGCAGTAAGCTTAGAGTAATGGGCAGAATCGCAGTGAGCCATGCGCCAAGGTAAGGAATATAACGTAGCAGCGCTCCAAAGAACCCCCATAACGCTGCGTAAGGAACGCCGAGTAACCATAACCCTAAGGCCACCGCGACCCCATATCCTACATTTATCAGCAATTGCATCAGCAAATACCTGCTGACGCGCTCACCTGCATCCTCGAATGCCCGAGTGGTGTGAGCTAATTGTTCTACACCGATTAACGAAATGACACGATCGCGTAAATCTTCACGATTGAGCAGCATAAAACAAACCAGCACAATTATTAATCCTGCATTAGCCAAAGGCTCTAGCATAGGACCAAAAACCGACCACAATTGTGAGAGTTGAAAGGGGCCATCGCTTACAATACGTACGGGTTGGGCCTCGATTTTTTCTTTTTTGTCGATAGGAAAAGGTAATCTGTCTTCTATTTCCGGATTATTTGTCAATTTCTCGGTAATACGCTCTGTTATAACCTGCAATTTGTCTAATAGCCCGTCACGGTCGCGCTCGGTGATTTGATTGAGTTTGGATAAAATGTTGTTTTCGTATTGTGGATATGTATCCAATAAGCTTCCAATTTGACTGGTTACCCCCCAGATTGCACCTACTATGCTGCTTAACGCAATTGAAGCTGCTAAGGCAACTGCTATTACTCTAGCGATACCATGGTGCTGTAACCATGCTACGATTGGGGCAAGTAGAAAAGTTAAAAGAATCGATAATGCAACAGGAATAACGATTATTCTTGCCCAATAAAGGAAGCCAAGTACTAATGCTAGCGCTATCAGCATTGATACGTTGTTGGTAACAAAAAGATCCTTTTTCATATTGCTTCTTTGTGTAATGAGATGCTTTGGGGTTTACATCTATGCAAACAAAGAGTTACATGCATAATAATACATCATGTTTAATCGATTCATTATACGCTCCCAAATTCTGCGATTGAATTTTTATTCTCTTCCTTTGGATCGCTGAAGCAGGCTCGCGGGCGCGGAAATGGTGAGGAAGGAGTGAGTTTGATGGCAGTGAAAGCATAAAAGCACTATTTTCGCTGTTATTAATACACTTTAACGTTTCAAGGGCGAGTTTGTCCCTATCGTGGGAGGCTGTGAACCAAAAAGGTGAAAATGTGGGTCAGACACGGAGCGAGCGATTGTGCCAATTGGAAGCTTTTACAGCGGATATCTTGAAACTGAGGTTTCACTGTTTTGATCTAAACATTACATTTTCCCTTAGAGCCTGTTCAAAGTCTTTGTAGTAACAATGCCAAGAAAGCAAGATGGACGAACTGTAGGCTGGTGTTGAGTTTGCGTTCACAATTTTTCCACAGCCGCCGGCATTTTTCCAACCA
>NZ_FNPQ01000019.1:0-58951 GCF_900107335.1 Nitrosomonas sp. Nm58
GGATTAACCCACTGGTTTCCCGCCGCGCCCACAATGCCTGTTCCCATGCATCGAACACCCAGTCTGTATGCAATGACCGGGTGACCCGCCAGCCGACAATAAATCGTGCAAAAACATCTATAATAAAAGCTACATAAACAAATCCTGTCCACGTTGCCACAAAAGTGATGTCCGCCACCCACAGCTGATTGGGGCGCGTCGCTACAAATTGCCGGTTAACCTTGTCTGTTGGCCGATCAAGCAAGTCATCTGCAATCGTCGTCCAACATTTTTTACCACGCCTGATGCCTTGTATTCCAAGCTTCTTCATCAGCCGTTCGACTGTACAACGGGCAACCCGGATACCTTCACGTATTAATTGCCGCCATACTTTGTTGGCGCCATAAACTTTGAAATTGCTTTCCCATATACGCTGTATATCCCGCTCAAGCGCTTTATCTCGTTTAGTGCGATCGGGTAGCCGGTCAGGATCTCGTTCTCGTGCTTTATGCTCATAGTAACTCGATGGGGCAATCTGAATTTGCCTGCAGATCGGCTCGACCCCGTACTGCTCCTTGTGTTGATCAACAAATATCGCCATCACTTCGGTCGGCGGTCGAGCGCCTTTTCGCAAAATAGGCTGATGCCTTACGCAATATCTCATTTGTCTGCTTCAGTTCACGATTCTCACGTTCCAGTTGTTTGAGTCGCTCACGATCCGAGGTTGACATGCCTGCCCGGATACCCTGATCAGTCTCTGATTGTCGCACCCATTTGCGCAACGTCTCAGCAGTACAACCTATCTTGGAGGCTATCAATTCTAGTGCCGCCCATTGCGGCCCATACTCCCTTTGGTGTTCATACAGCAATCGGACAGCCCGTTCACGAACCTCCGGTGAATATCTTACTGGTTTTTTCATTACTCTATCCTCTCAAGAAATAGAGTCTCCTGTAAACCCGGGGCGATTCAGTATCGCTACCCCCTTTACGGCCGGAGGAAAGTAAGCACCTGATGATAATCTATTCCAAAGTTTATATAAGTTTCCCGATAAGTTCTGTTCAAAATCCTCGAGTGATTCCTGGTCTATACCAGCAGACCCTTTATTGGCTTTGACTAATTTGAACGCTTCCCACACTAATGTCTTGGGAATATCAAATGGTTTTGCTGCCTTCATTATTTCATCCTCCTGCAAGTTGAATAACAAATTTAGCTTGTTTAACACCACCCCTTCGCTCCATTTCCATTACAGAAACTTCCTCACTACTACGAGTAGTCCCCTCACAGTTCTTGGCCTTGGTACTCTTATTCTTGGAATGTCACTTCCTCGAATTTCTTCCTTATCATCCAAGCGACTGCTTCCTGTAGTTCCCTATAAATGCCCGAACTAGACTCACGCCTCCTGCATACCGGACACCACCCACTCAGTAATCAGGTTGCTCGTGGATTCATCCCGCCGCCCCACAAATAGCTGCGGTTTTGATGTCATAAGGGCTTTCCGATGCTTCAACAGAGATTCAGCTTCATTCGTCTTTCTAGTCCATACCTCGCCAGTTTCTATCGTTTCTATCCCCTGACTTTCTTCAACGCTCACGACCACCACCTTTTACAGTAGCCGCTTGAAGTGGTTTGATACCAGCACCTGAACGCCGATATCGGAGGGTCGATTCCTCCATCATTTATAGAGCTTAAGCTCAACATTACGTAAATAACTTTGCATTTGTTGCGCGCCTACAGCGCACTTGGGGCGTACCACGCGTTCGCTCCAGCAATCCGCCCTGTGCAGTTTGCATTGGCGCCTTTAACCAGCGCTTAACGTCCAGCAGCACCCATGGTGTGCTGGCAGTGCTTCTTGACACTATGAGTCAGGATAAGCAGATCGCGCTCAATGTTTTATCAAAGAGCCCTTTGATATCGAATTCGATCACCCAGTCATATTCCCAGCTTCGCCATCTCACCATGGCTATCGCATCAAGCGCTGAGCATCCGGGACGATAACCGTAGGAGTTTCGATGAAACAAGGGATCCAGAACAGGCTCAAGCATTTGCTTGACTGCCGTTTGGGTTACTCTGTCGGCAACTGTCGGTATGCCCAACCGTTTTCACTAATGGAACTTGTCCTTGCCATAGACCTTACTCGTTAACTTTCTTCCTTATCCAACCACCTTGCCGACTGCCTTCCCCAGCTCACTCCGCTGCCGTTTATTCCGGTTACCCCACTTTCGTAGCGCTTTAGGTACTCTTCAGCCGTCCGACGACTCATGGAACTTCGCTTTCCATTTCACTTTCGTTTATAGGATCGCTTATCACAGTGCCACCTGCAAATCCCATGAGCCCTCCTGGGGTCACGCATTGATCTTCCATACTGTGCCCCATCCGCACACACCTTGGTTTGATGGGTGAATGAGAACACCTTCGCCTCCATAGTGCAGGTTCGACCTTGCCCCATCTTTGGCCGACCGGTTCGTCTATAGAATCGCCTCTTCGATTACGGCCCGGTATTTCTCCTCAAAGCCTCCGGATTTCACCTCGCGGCGAACACCCTGTCCTCCAGTACCAGCTACTGATACCGGCCAGTGAGGCATTCCCCCTACTTTCGGATACTGCGCCCCTCATTCGGGCGCAGGAGGGACTTTAACCCTCACGATCAATGCGCTGCCCAGCGCACAATACGAGTTGCTTCGTCCCTTGGTGGCGCAAGGCTACTGCCGGCTTCGCCAGTTTGGCTTGTGCTTTTCGCTTGCCATCGCCACTGAAGGTTCCCGCAGTTCAACGTAAGAGCTCGGATCATGCTGACGCTGCCTCTATGCCGGACACCGCCTGGCCCGTAAGCAGGTAACGGCCAGACTGCTCCCGGAGTAACATCACCCTCCAGTTTTGATGTCATTTGAGTGGCTTCGACACTTGAACAGCAGTTCACGGTTGTTCGTCTTCATTGATCCATACCTGATGCATTAAAGCACCTTTTCCATAACGCTCACGACCCAGGCTCTTGACCAGAGCCGCTCATGGTGGTTTGCAACCTGCCCCTGCAAGCCGAGTGCGAGGGGCCACCCTCATCTCTTACGCCGCTTGCTGCAGCACACTGATATCTCCACCCTGGAGACTCACTTCAACAGTGCGCTTCTTTACATCTGGAAAATTATATGATTTCTGGATATACTTTGTCGCTGGCAATTCCTTCTCTTTATTCAGCATAGGTAACTGAATTATAAAAAATTATAAGAGAACTGCCATTTCCCTTCGTGCATTATTGGGGCTAGCTGCGAGGATGAGAGTTGAGCTGCCAAATCAAGTATGGATAGCTGATATTGCCTACGTGTAATGGAAAACGCTTCGCCTATCTAGCGTAGTATTTCATTCTGTTTGGAATTTAACCCAGACTTTCCATCAGCCTCTCAAGTTTCAATAAAGTCAACAAATTATTCAAACATTCCTCACCGGAGTATTCCTAAAAAATTAAATAATTAAACTCTTAACGGGAAACTCGGGTTTAATTCCATTTCTAAATCAAAAATATGGCTGAGGCGAGCCAATAACAGTATAAACAATACGGAAAAGAAAGACTGGCAAAATAAATTTTGATTTGAAATTGGAATAAGTTGCTGCTAACACGAAGACCTGCTGCAAGGGTAACATA
The DNA here is from genome assembly GCF_900107335.1 of Nitrosomonas sp. Nm58. Taxonomy (NCBI): domain Bacteria; kingdom Pseudomonadati; phylum Pseudomonadota; class Betaproteobacteria; order Nitrosomonadales; family Nitrosomonadaceae; genus Nitrosomonas; species Nitrosomonas sp. Nm58. The sequence continues at coordinate 3,618 of NZ_FNPQ01000019.1, forward strand.
GTAAGCAACGATAACATTCCCATTCAACGAGCTAATTTTTTGCTGCATAATCAGTCGATTATATAGGCGTAATGCGTATTACCCGTGGATCATCTGCGAACTCCAATAACAAACGGCGTACACGAGCCTGCCATGCATTGGCAAATGCGCTGCGCTGCGAATCATCTGCGCGATCTTGTAAAATAGCCATCAAACGTCCACTCTGCTCAGGATCACCTGGTATCAAAGAAACATCGAGCTCTACTGCCACACTTGCACCAGTATCGAGACGTTTGAAGAAAATAGCTTCTCCTTCTCGGCGATCCGCAAAGCTAAGCAATCCTTTACGTTTGAAGTGTCCCTGAATTCCATGAAAGCCATTATCAGCAGCAGCACCAGTTAATAACGTCAGCACTTGCGCTATAACACCTGTGGTGCCTTCATATTCCGGCGCAGGCATATGTACCGCAATTGCGCCGCGTTCGGCAAGCTCATCCGGATAAAGTGCTATTAGCGCAGCACGCCCCATAAGGAATGCGCCAGCAACAGTAGGACAGGAATGGCCCGCTAAACGTACTGCATCGAGGTAATGGTACTCCAGTATGCCGTCACGTGCAGCACCTAACATAGCTGCAAATGGATCACGAGTCTGTACTACAGGTGCCAGTTCATAAAAATCAGGAAAATCCATGTGCTATCACCTCTTCAAATTGATTAAAATAAGTTAGGGATGGGTAGTCAAGTTTGTAAAAATTTGTTGATAAAATTATGAATCAGGGTGGTTACCGTTGATTCAAGCGCATTTGGGTTACTTAGCAGCATTACCAGTAATCATCTATACGAGCAAACGCAATCATAGGGCTTTATCTGCTCATTAGTTACATATCAATCGTGTTGAGCATTTTATCGCTAGCAACGTACGGTATTCCGAGACAAAATAAGTAACGCGCTGATTCGAGGTATTTTAGATTTTTATAGCAAAAGATTAATTAATAAATAAATAGTCGATCAGAATGAGATCATGGTCTCATTGTTTTCAGTGCTTGCGCCCATTTATGCAGCTCGTTGAGCAGTGATGTTCCCGAGTTGATGTGATGATCGCTAGGTGCAAAATTTTTGTTTTCATCAATAAGTGTGGAAACATTTTGAACTGACACTGCCTCTACCATTGGCATCATTTTTAATGTGGTGAAGGTAAGTTTCTCAATCAGAGCAGATCGCAACCCACCTGAAATACCGCCATAACTGACAATCCCAGCAGGTTTATAGTTCCATTCCTTATAAACGTAGTTAAGTGCATTCAGAAGTGATGGTGGCGGACCAAAATTGTATTCTGGAGTAACGAACACATAGGCATCAGCTGCATTTACGCTGGCGGCCCATTTTTTGGTATGTTCATGCTGGTAGCGCTGGTGAATGGGATGTTCCGGCTCATCGTATACTGGGAGATTAAATTCTGCGAGATCGATCAGTGAGACTTGAAATTTGTTATGTTGCATTGCGACTCCATGGAACCACTTGGCAACGTGAAGCCCGACACGACCAGGCCGGGTACTGCAAATAATAATATGGAGGTTAAGGGTCAAAACTTTTCCTTATAAAAGAATTAATATTCAGACTGAATGAAATACGAAAGCAGCTTGCGGGTAACTGCAATCTTTCTGCTATAGCTGTCCTATTTCTATCACCATGCTTACGGCTCAGTTCCAGATTATGTAATGACTCGCGCATCGAAAGGATAGCGACGCGGTATATGTTGGACAGTTATCCATTGATCGGTAGTAAATGCGGCTACCGCCCAAATACCATTGAATCTACCAATACCAGAATTCTTTTCGCCACCGAAGGGGTTATAAGGCAAATCATTCACCGGTTGATCATTGACATGCGCCATGCCTGCCTCGATTTTCTGTGCAAAGCGAAAACCACGCTCGACATCGCGCGTAAATACAGCAGCAGCAAGCCCAAGCTCTGTGTCGTTGGCGATATTCAGCGCATCTTCTTCATTGCGTGCACGTAGGATTGGTGCAATTGGGCCGAATGATTCCGTTTGTGCCAATGGCATCTGATTCGTTACTTGGGAAAATATATGAGGAGGGAGAATAAGGCCTTGAGCTTCACCGCCGACGACTTGGTTTGCCCCAGCTGAAATAGCTTCCTGGATTCGGCTACGGAGACCATTTAACTGGGATTCATTAATAATGGGTCCGATCATGGTATCAGGCGCGTTCGGATCACCCACTTTCAATTGGCGTACCCGATCGGCAAAGCGCTCCAGGAACTCATCGTGAGCACGGTCATCGATAATGAAGCGATTAACGCTCATGCAGGTCTGGCCTTGGTGTAGAAACTTACCAAACACTGCGGCTTCTACTGCCTGTTCCAGATCAGCATCATCCAGCACTACGAAGGGACCATTACCGCCCAACTCTAGTTCAAGTCGTTTCAGAGTGGGTCCCTCAGCTGCCAGTCTTGCGATATTGCGGCCAACTGGGGTTGAACCAGTAAACGATATGACGCGAGGAATGGGGTGGGTAACAAAGGCATCGCCAATCTCGCTCCCTGCACCAACAATCACGCTGAATACACCGGGAGGAAGTCCAGCTTCCTCCAGAATTTTAGCCAACAGCAACCCGCCCGTTACAGGGGTGTCACTGGCTGGCTTGACGACAACGGCATTGCCAACCGCGAGTGCGGGCGCCACAGAACGGACGGTAAGCTGCATAGGCCAATTCCAGGGACTGATCACGCCGACGACACCCACAGGTTTGCGGTACACCCGGCTTTCCTTGCCGGAAATATCAACCGGAAGAATCCGGCCTTCCACCAGGTAAGGCAGAGTAGCTGCTTCCAGCAATACGCCATGCACGGCATTCCATTCCAGATTGGCTTTGATGCGCGTTCCGCCAGATTCATGAATCAGCCATGACACGATCTCTTCACGACGTGCTTCCATGATTTGTGCCGCGTGACGCATGACTGCTGCCCGGTCACCCGGCAGTAATGCCGCCCAACCAGGCTGTAGGACAGCGGCACTACGGAATGCCTCATCCATGTCATCACGATTGGCATGTGGAATCTCGACCAGAACATTTGCATCATAAGGATTAAGGTCTCGCAGAATCTTCTCTCCATTGCCGTGGCGCCATTTGCCACTTATGGGTAGTTGATCGAAGTTTGAGTAGGGTGACAGAGATTGTTTACTTTCTTTCATAACGCATTCTCCATTTTTGTTTTACTCGTAAATTATCTGGTTGAAATTTTTACGGAATGAAGTTTATGAATCTTGCTACAGCCGGATAATCGGTTTAATGGCGATGCCTTTCTCACTGTCTTCTGCCGCCTGATTGATTTGATCGAGGGAATAAAACTTCACCAGCTTGTCGAAAGGAAATCTTCCCTGTTTATAAAGCTCAACGAGTGCTGGAATAAAAAGATCCGGCTTACTATCGCCTTCAATGATTCCGATGATACGCTTCCCTGTCGTCATCACCCCGTTCACATCGAAACTCGCTTCAGTGCCTAAGGCCGGTGCGCCGACAATACCGCACGTTCCTCGGGTAGATAACGCATCAATGGCTTGACGCAATACGGCTGGTCGTCCGCTCGATTCCAGTGTGAAATCAGCACCTCCGCCCGTTATTTTGCGGACAGTCTCAACGGGATCGGCGTCGTGACTATTGATTGTATGGGTTGCACCAAGTTCCATAGCCAACGTCAACCGCGATGGCACCACGTCTATAGCAATAATGGTGGCAGCGCCTGCGATGCGCGCAGCCATCACGGCACTCAATCCTACTGCGCCGCCGCCGAAGGCTATAAAACTGCTGCCCGGACTGACTTTTAATGCATTTATAACTGCTCCGGCGCCAGTCTGAATGCCACAGCCAAGTGGCCCGAGCAGCTCCAAGGGCGCATCTTTGGGTACTTTGATGACGTTGCGTTCATGTGCTAGCGCAAATGTGCCAAACGATGATTGCCCAAAGAAATGGTCGTGAATCAACTCTGGTGTATTGCCTGTTCCATAGGTTGACGTACTGCCGTCTTCGCGTCCGCCACCAAAATTCAGTGCATAAAAACACTCGCAATAAGTCAAATCGCCACGTAAACAGGACTTGCAGTGACCGCACCACATGTAAGTCAACACAACATGATCACCAACAGCTACTTTTTTTACGTTGCTGCCAATCTGTTCGACCACCCCTGAGCCTTCGTGCCCCAGCACCACCGGCAGGGGTACTTCATAGAGCTGGTCGCGCGCGACCATGTCGGTATGACACATACCCGTTGCTACGATCCGAATCCGCACTTCATCGGAGCGTGGCTCATCCTGCACCAGCTCTTCGATGTGAAAAGGCCCGCCTTTCTGACGGACAACAGCTGCCTTGATTGTTCTCACTTGTACCTCCGATTTGGAAATTGTCATTTCCTGTTCAAAGTCAAAATGAAACTAGCGAATACCCGATTTTCCCGGCGCAAGAATTCCATTGGGATCCAGCGCTTCTTTAAGTGTCTTGTGAATATTCCGCTGTACTGGACCATAGGTCTCAGCGACTTTATCCATAAAAGCCGTATTGACGCGATAAGTTCCATATCCTCGCGCAGAGAATTCGGTCAGCAATTCATCAAAGCACTGGTAAGCCGCTTTCGTCTGCTCAGGATCAGTTTTATCGTACAGCACGTCAACAATATGATGCATATCGCGCATCCCAACGATGAATTCGCCGGAATAATCTAGTCCGTACTTGGCCAGTATCTGCTTGGTCAGAGCCATTTGTTTGAGGGTTTCACTGCCGCGCGCTTGAGAGACGGGCGCAAACCACATCGACCCACCACCTCCCCGCCAGTTATACAAGGAAAATTCCGTGAGCGTCATTTCTCCCCGCATGAGCTTAGCCCGGTAAGTAAATGCAGGATCATCTGCCGCTTCTTGTTCCGTCAGGATCTTTGCTTTGCCAGATTGACCGAATGCTTGTGTTACGATCTTCCAATTCACATCAATCTGCTCTTGGGTTCCATAGAGGGCTGCATACACGTTCCAGATTCCCAATTTGTGATCCTTGGTGATCTTGCGAACCGCTTCATCTGGGATTGATCCGGATCCGGACACGTAATCACTACGCCGTGCCTTTACGGGTGCCTCATATAGCGCATGGGCGATGACAACAGCGTTGGGAATCACACCGCTAATGCGCAGCGGACGAATCGTCTCCACGATTTCCACAATATCTTCTTCATGTTCGTATTGAATGGCGAACGGCTTGAATGCTGGGGGTTCTGGCATGAGCCAGAAGCCGAATTTAGTGACGATGCCATAGTTGGATTGTGTAAAAATGCCATCCAGGTAAGGACCATACCCCCACTTGAATACCTGCCAGGTGTTGGAATTGGGCATCGAACCCATGCCAGTGCGTAATACTTCGCCATTTGCCAGCACAACTTCCATGCCGCAAGCAAATAGGAAATGTTCGCCATATGGTGTATAGCCAACGCCGCGATCTAGCGTATTACCAACCGGCCCCGCAATGGCGGAAGGCGCAGGCATCGATAGCCATAAGCCCAGTTTGTGTTCTTTAATGTAGTCGTAGAGTTGTTGATAGGTTACGCCCGGCTCGACCAGGGCATAGGCTAAATCCTTATCGACTTCGAGAATGCGGTTCATGCGCTTGAGATCAAGCACGACCTGACCACGTTCTGCAGGTGCTGCGGCACCATAGCCCAGATTTTTTCCGGTAGAAATCGTCCAGATCGGCACCTTGTATTGATTACAGATCGCAACAATTTTCTGGATCTGCTCGACTGTTGTCGCCAGGAGGGCTGCGGAAGGCGTATGCTCTGCATCGGGCACCGGCATCATGGTCTTAATATAGGGAGCCAGTTGTTCTGCGCTGATAAGCACAGCTGTGTCACCGAGTGCACTGCGAAAACTGCTGATGGCGGCATCAAATGCTTTCTCGGATACCCCTTTTGGCAACGCGATATATTTATTGGTCATTCTGTGTTTTCTCCCTATACGTCTATTACAAACGACACGAAATGTTTTCCCGATAACTCTTGATTATTCCGATTGCGCTGACTTGGTCGATGTACGAATGCGCGAGCGGAACAAGATTCTTGATTCGTCCCCAAACCAAGTGCGGTAGCAACAACAGCATAACCGGTGGTCTCTATCCAGTTCTCTAACTGAGGATGTTTAATGGCTGCATCATTCGCTGTTTTATCTTCATAGGTCTGGAATTTATCTACTCGAGGGAGTACGGATCCCCAATTTTCTGCTCCCTTCCAGCCAACTAATTGACTGGCTTCTATCAGAGAGATTCCGGCACAATGTAAATAAGTTGTTGGCTGCTCAGACAGCCTATAAGACAAAAATCCCGATATTGATGAACCTTTTATTACGCCATCACCAACCGATTCTCCAAGAAAATTTTCGACGATAGAAAAATTATGCTGGTTTGGAATAAGCTCAGATGCTAGCAATCCTCCAGCACTGTACGCGGGTGACGCGGTAGCCCACACATGACGCAGAGGAAAGGAGATGTCATTGCCGGAAGAAAAAGAGTGTGAGCCAAGTGAAAGTAGACGGCCTTCAAAATTTCGCACCAACTCAGTGAATATGGCTGCGCTGGCATCGTCCATGACGGCAATCCAACGAATATTGCGGGATTGTGTCAATAGTTCAGCCACTCTTAGAGGATTGGTTAATAGTTCATCTTCTAATCTTATTATCGGTAATGTGCCTTGACGGTAATTTGTATAGCTAGTGCAAGCGGCATAAGCGCCTCTGGCAAATGCTTCGTCTATTGTTGTGTTTCCCAGCAATAGCTGGCAATTTCGGGTACTCCCAGAGGGAGATTGGCTAATGGATACTGCTTGAGTGATGCCAGGAGTGCCGAGGGCCAACAAGGTTCCTCCAGTAAGCATACCTTTGATGAGGCTACGTCGAGTTTCATCCATGGGATGGGCCTCCTTAGTGCTTAGCTTCTTTTTTTGAAATAAAATCCGCCAATTTTACTAATGATTCATCATCGATTTCTGAAGAACGAAAGGCTGGCATGGCTCGGCTTCCGTTGCGAACTACTGTGCGGATATACCCGGTAGGAAGCTCACGATTGCGAATAGGCGGTCCAACATGTGCTTCGTGACAATAAGCGCAAATCTTGGCATAGATTTCTGCACCATCCTTCCATACGAATCCACGACCAGGAATTTCCTCCGGTGCTGACCATGCATTGCTCGCCGCGAAAGCGATTGCGAGTATGAAACCAGATGCTATGTTTTCCAATTTTGTTTTTTTCATACTGACCCTCCGAAGAATCTCAGCTAGATATTGAACTGGCATACTTTGCGCACTTTATCCAAAGACGAGCTTGTTTTTGTCTATAGAAGCTCTAGGCAGAGTATCAGAGTTTCTTACATTATCAAAGTACTCTGTCTGACTTTTTTACCTGGAGACGGATCAATCCTCGCACCCGGTAAATATTTTATGATTATCTTCCTGAAATTTACGAGAGAATATAAAGAGCATTGAAATATATTCTTTTCTATTCATTCAAATGCCCAAGAAATCCTCCCGATTGATGATTCCAGAGCGTTGCATAGAGCTGATTATGAGAAAGTAATTCTGCGTGACGGCCTTGTTCAACGATACGCCCTTTGTCCAATACAATGAGTCGATCCATTGCTGCGATAGTGGATAAGCGGTGGGCGATCGCGATAACTGTTTTACCCTGCATGAGTTGATATAGATTTTGTTGAATACTCGCCTCCACGCCTGAATCGAGAGCAGATGTCGCTTCATCCAGAATCAGGATCGGGGCATTCTTCAATAATACCCTGGCAATCGCGATACGCTGACGTTGGCCTCCTGAAAGATTAACGCCGCGCTCACCGACGAACGCATCATAGCTTTCTCGGCCGTTACTATCCACAAGGGCCTGAATGAATTCATGAGCATGAGCAAGTTTTGCGGCTTCAAGCATCTGTGCTTCAGTCGCATCAGGCTTACCGAATAGTATATTGTCGCGAATGGATCGGTGAAGCAATGAAGTATCTTGGGTAACGATACCTATATTGGCACGCAGGCTATCTTGAGTAACTTGGCGAATATTCTGCCCATCGATCTGGATATTGCCTTGCTGAACATCATAAAAACGTAATAACAGGCTAATCAAGGTGGACTTGCCAGCGCCTGAACGTCCGACAATACCGACTTTTTCACCAGCGGCAATATGCAAATCAAGGTTATTAAATACCTGCTCGCTTTGCTTCTGATCTATTCGATTGTAGACGAATCCGATGTGGTTGAAATCAATAGCACCAGATTTCACTTTCAACGGAATAGCATTGGGAGCATCCACGACGGTCTGTGGTTCTGATATCGTATTTATGCTATCGTGGACAATCCCAATATTTTCGAATAGCGCGCTGATTTCCCACATGATCCAGTGTGACATGCCGGTTAGGCGTATCGCAAGGCTCAGGGCGATTGCGATGGCCCCTGTGCTGACATTTCCGTTAATCCATAAATAAATTCCCAGCGCGCCAACACTGAATACCAGCAGCATGTTACTGCCCCATACACATCCAAGCAGCTTGGTAACCAGGCGCATTTGCGGGTGAACGGTGGTCAGGAAATTTTCCATGCTTGTTTTTGCATACTCAGACTCGCGCTGATTGTGTGAGAATAACTTGAGTGTCAAGATATTTGTATAACTATCCACAATGCGACCGGTCATGGTAGAACGTGCATCAGCCTGCAGTTCAGAGATTTGTTTTAATTTTGGAATGAAGTAATACAATATGGTTGAATACACAGCCAGCCAGATGAGCAATGGGATGCACAAATGAGGATCAGCATTCACAACGAGAAATAAAGTGGTGATGAGGTACACACTAATGAAAAGCATCACATCGAGTGTTTTCATGACAGTTTCGCGTACAGCCAGCGCTGTTTGCATGACTTTGGTTGCAATGCGACCGCTAAATTCATTTTGAAAAAAAGCATAGCTTTGATTGAGCAGATAGCGATGGGCTTGCCAGCGCACTATCATAGGAAAATTACCCATTAAGCTTTGATACATAATCAGTGAATGGAGTAAAACCAGAATGGGCATCAGTAGCAGTATAAACAGCGATAAGCCAATCAATGAGAGCATTTCTTCTTCCAGGAAACTCTGGGGATCTTTTTCAGCCAGCCAATCGATAATCTTTCCCAGAATGCCATAGAGCATGGCTTCACCGATGGCGACACAGATGGTGAGGATCGCCATCAACAGCAAATAGGGCTCGATTCCTCGGGTATAGTGGCGACAGAACTGGTACAAACCCTTAGGCGGTTCAGTGGGATGTTCAGGTGGGAAGGGATTGATTAGGCGTTCAAAGTAGTCGAGCATAGAGCATTCTGCGGAGGGGAGATGCTGGAGCAATGTGTTAGGATTATTATCTTATGCCCAAAGGATCTCTTCTAATATCAGCTACCACTGATTCGTTCAAATATTCTGAATCCAGCTATATAAGTCCCCATGGCAGAGCCAAACGATGAGAGTATGAAAATAAGCAGAATTCGTGTGACTTGATTGTGCCACCACCCTTTCAGACTAGTGGTATCACTTCTAAGGCGACTAAAATCACCTACTTTAGGTTTACGTAAATAAGTCTCTGCTAGCGCTGTAAACATTCCAACCCCTGTCATAGGATCAAGGGAGGTAATTGGGGAAGCCAGAAAGGCAGTTAAAATCGTGAGTGGATGAGCGAATGCAATCGCAGCACCTAATGCAGACAATCCACCATGTATGAGTATCCAATCGACTACCATTGCCATACCGATATCAGGGCTACGCATAAATCCTATCGTAAATCCAGTCAGAACCAATGCCACGATGATCCATGGCAGAAATTTAAGCCAGTTTGTGGATTCTGGAATGGTGTCAAGCTGCTGGATGGTTTCATCCGGATCGTTGATACTGCGGGTCTTCAGGATTTGTTCAATTCCTTTCATGTGCCCAGCGCCAACGACAGCAAGAGTATGCTGATAGTTATTCTCCACACTTTCCTTTAACAAGCGGGCGGACATGTATTCATCACGTTCACTAATCAGGGGTTTAAATAAGTGCTTTTCGTTTTCTGAAAACTGTGAAAAAGCACTCTCCAGCACATCACCTTCTTTCAATCGTTCGATTTCTGCAGCACTCACTGATTCCCGAGAGATAATACTGGCTAGCAAACCACTGTATAACTCCATACGTCTCCACCACGGCACATTGTGGTAAATACGTTTAAGAGTAGTTCCAATCTCTCTATCAATCAGTAAAATCGGTAATTTGGCTTCCGTTGCGTCTTTAATAGCAGTTCGCATTTCTGCGCCCGGCTCGACCCCTAACCGTTCGGCCATACGTTGCTGAAAAGCGCCTAATGCCAGACTGGCAGCAACCATACTCGCTTGGCCTTTTTTAATAACTTGGAAGAGATCCATCCTTGTTAATAGATCAGGATTGACAATTGCTTTATGACGGCTTGGGCATAACTCAACAGCAACGGCATCAAACTCACCCGTAGCAATTAATTCTTTCACTTTATCTGCACTCGCTTGAGAAACATGGGCGGTACCGAGGATCGTGATTTTGTGACCATCAACTTCAAAAGTTTTAATTGGTTCTGTCTCAGTCCCTTTTTTTATTTTTGCAGATGATGTTATATGCTCTTGCTTTAATTCAGGCATGGGTTGATTAGTTTTATCGATCAAGGCTTAAGGAAAAATTGTTCTGACTGGCGAGTATGACTAATTTAATCTTGGTATCTAACGTTAAAAGTCTTTATTCATTCAGAATATCCAGAAAAACCCTGAATAAGTCGCCGCGCGGAATGAAGTGCAAAGCAGACGGGGCACAGGAAACGAAACATATTAGATAGATAGGCAAGTTTTTGAGCATCGCCTAACGCAGCTATTCTCTTGCGTAGGCACTTATTCAGGATTCCCTCGTAATAAATAAGCAGTATAGCCGATATGGCAGGCAGTGAGTACTTCACCTTCAATTCTTGTTGGTATGTACCGTGCTATGACGAATACTAACAGTTATTGAAGAAATGCAATCAGCGAAAAAGAGGGGCGAAGAAACGTTGTTGTACTGTGAAGCGTACCTGCTCAGTGCGCATGACAGGTCAACTGGAAGTCATGGCATGCAGTCGCATCGACAAAGCACAATTGACCTACTTCATCAAATCTCTCAACCTGATCGGACTATGATTATAGTGTAAGAAAGCTGGCCACCTACTCCATTAGCCCCATCTCCCAAGCAAGACTAATCTTCTGGACACCAGAATGTTTTCAGCCCTACCCAGAACTAATCAGCATTCAGTAATGCTGACTGCCAAACCACCCAACGATGTTTCCTTATATTTGTGTGACATTTCTAGGCCAGTTTGTTTCATCGCTGCAATACAATTATCTAACGGCATGAAATGCTCACCCGTTCCCCGGCGCGCCAGCGCTGCGGCTGTATGGGCTTTAATGGCACCAAATCCATTGCGCTCGATGCACGGAACTTGAACTAAGCCACCCACAGGATCACAGGTCATCCCCAAATGATGCTCAAGTGCAATTTCTGCCGCATTTTCTATTTGCTTTACAGTACCTCCCTGTGCCGCACATAGGCCCGCCGCGGCCATCGCAGCAGCAGATCCTACTTCTCCCTGACAACCCACTTCTGCGCCGGATATAGAACTACGGTGTTTGATGATGCCACCAATGGCTGCAGCAGTCAGTAAGAAATCCCTTACATTCTCAATGCTGCCATTTTCATGCTTTACCATGTAATACAGAACGGCCGGAATAACGCCTGCTGCCCCATTAGTGGGAGCAGTCACTACCATGTGGCCTGCTGCATTTTCTTCATTTACGGCCATTGCGTATGCGCATAACCAATCATTCAAAGTCGTTTTTCCAGGATCTTGATGAAGTTGATTAAAGAGTGTTTTAGCCCGACGAGATACCTTAAGACCACCAGGTAGCTGCCCCTCTGCTGTTAAACCATTTTCAATGCAACGTTGCATGGCATGCCAAATTTTGTCTAACCCCTCATCAAGCTCATTGGCAGATAGTTTCATCAGTTCATTAGCACGTTTCATGTCTGCAATCGAATAATTACTTTGCTGAGACATTTGTAACATGCTCCGTGCTGAATCAAATGGAAAGGGGAAAGATTTAGCTGATTCCATTCTCAAGGGAGCACTTAGCTGATTAATTTCAGCAAGCGTATTAATAAATCCCCCACCGATTGAAAAGTAGGTTTCAGTCAGTAAGATTTCTTCGTTCTCATCAAGAAGCGTATAAACCATACCATTTGGGTGCTGAGGTAATGTTTCATTTCTATCAAAAATAATGTCATTATCCGGATTAAATGTGATAGCTGCACCATTATCTAGCATAATGGAATGCGTAACCCATAGCTTTGCAATTAATGCATTGACGTCCTGCACAGACAATGCTTCTGGAGTATAGCCGTGAAGCCCCAATACAACAGCCCGGTCTGTTGCATGACCCTTGCCGGTAAAAGCCAAAGAGCCTTTAAGCACGCAGCGAACATGCATGACTTTGTTGCTTGGCGAGGCTACGACAAACTGATTAATGCGGCCGCGAAAATCGTTGGCAGCCATCATCGGCCCCATAGTGTGGGAGCTAGAAGGGCCAATTCCGATTTTAAAGAGATTAAGAACACTGATGAACATGAGTCAAGCCTTATGCGAATTGAACTAAAGCGCCTAAAATAGATATCAAATGGCTCTGAGATTTCCGAGAATAGAGATGGTTCCTTTGTTACCTCATTATAGTATGGATATTGCAACTAACTTCATGAAATCGATAGCCATGCCTTATTGGTTGTAAGGCTGACCAACGAATTTATCGCTCACCATAAACCAATTCGAAACCGTTTATTTGGCCAAAAGCGCTTGCGGCATCTTGCAGTGGGTGATTCGTGCCAACAGCAACTTAAGTTTCAAATAGAATGAAACACGGCGCTAGGGGCTTTTTATCCACTTCTGTACGACTAGACTGCCAATCATGTCCCCCTCGACATTGACCATGGTACGAAAAGTATCTAACAAACGATCAATAGGAAGCAGAATAGCGATCGCCTCGGCTGGCAAACCTACTGATTGCAGCACCATCACCATCGTCACCATCCCTGCACTGGGAATGCCAGGTGCACCGATAGCCGCAAGCATAGCGGTTAAAAAAACAATCAGTTGTTGCGTGAGATCAAGTTCAACACCAACGAGATTGGCAATAAACAGAGCAGCGACGGCTTCATACAATGCAGTGCCATCCATGTTGATGGTGGTTCCCAGCGGCACGACAAAACCTGCCACATCAGGCTCAACATGCAAGTGCTGTTCCACGCAACGCAAAGTAACAGGCATCGTTGCCGCACTGGAACTCGTTGCGAAAGCAGTAATCAATGCCTCGCGCGCGCCCTTCCAGAATCTGAGAGGTGTCATCCTAGTCGTTAGATAGAGTGCAAGAGGTAGGATAACTAAACCATGGAATAAAGTTGCACCGATAACAATCACAATAAATTTAATTAGTGTAGTAAGCAGTGTAATATCCTGAGCAACGATCAATTGCAGTAGCAATGCCATAATACCTAGCGGGGCAAGGCGCATGATCCACCCTACCAGCATCAGTATCAATTCTAAAAATTCCTTCATCAGAATGAGAATGTTGCGATAACGCTCCCCACCCACCACCATGGCAATTCCAAGCAGCAATGCAAAAATTACGATAGCAAGAATGTGACCCTCAGCAAGCGCTGCTAACGGATTCATGAATAGCGAATGCAGAAAATGAGCAAAAAAATCGCGCAAAGACATCTGCTTGGCTTCAAAGCCTTGCATGGCATCCTGAAACATCGCAATCTGAAGCCCTTCTCCGGGCCGGAATACATTAGCTACTGTCAAACCAAGCATAATAGCCAATATCATAGTCAATGCAAAAAAACTGAGGGTGGCTAGCCATACCCGGTTTATCTGTTGATGCGCGCGTAAATTCGCCACACCGACAACAATGGAGGTAAACACCAATGGAACAAGTACCATTTTCAATAAATCGATAAACAAAGTACTGATCAAATTAGCGATATACAAACTATTCTGGGAAATGGAGGAATCTCGATCTAACATGACAAGCCCCAGACCCAACAAAATACCAGCCAATGTACCCACTAGGATTTGCATATTGAGTGATATTTTCAGCATGGAAACTCCTGGCTTGTCGTTGGATGTAATACGAAGAAATTTAAATCGACTTCAATTTCAGTTTTCTACTTTTATAATACGTGTTCCGGCAAGCCGGTCGTGCAGAAACTGCCGATCACGATCAAACAACGCCCATATAATTCCAAAGCCGAAGAAAGTGATGCCAATTACGGCGAAGAGGTAACGTGTAATAGCCTGGCAAGTATCGAGCTTATTTCCATCAACTGTTACCACACGCAGTTTCCAGGTCTGCATGGCCAAAGTTTGCCCACCGTGCGTCCAGAACCAGATAAAATAAATTCCTCCAACAAACAACAGGTAGAACTGAAATAGTGGTTTGAAATACACTGCGGTGGTATCACGAAACACAAAATGAAAAATAAAACTGGCAATAAACCAGACTGCAAGTAACAGCAGAAATTCATAAAGTATGCTTAATGCGCGCCGCCAGAATCGAGGAATTGAGTTCGTCATGAAAGATTATATAGGCCACACACATTGTGGTAACCTTTTCCGAGATTAATAAGAAAAGCCTTCTAAAGTGGCACATTGTAAGACATTCTATATGGCCATTTCATTTTTACATCAGAAACAGATTGGATTGTTTAACTTCTTCCGAATATAAGAAATTCTCTATTAACAATGATTGATAATTATTATCGTTTGCGTTAATATTTTTATAGTTAATAATCTAAACCTTTTAGGTTATTGCAGATACGATAAGCGACCCAAATAAATTAAATTAACCATCTCAGTTCATCATCCCTAAACAAGAAACGACCTGATTAGCCAATATTTCTTCTCTTGGAGGGCGTTAACTGCATGATCCGTACAAAACGCAATTCGACCATTTCATTCATCTCTCTTGCTAGCCTATTATTAGTTCTCATGGTGCATGCTGCCTTGCTCTATGGCATGTGGCATCATCGTTTACCATCTATAAGTCCGCAGGTTACACTATTTGCCGAGTTAATTGCGCCGCCACAACCTAGAATTGAAGCACCCGAAGCATCCAAAGTCGATTTAAAAGCAGAGCACATCCCCCCCCCTCCGGAAAAACCAAAACTTGTCAAAAAAACACCGCCGCAACCTAAACACCGCCAGCTAGCCTCTAGCTCGCCCGTACTGCCTAAAGAGGAATTTATAGCTCCCCCCCCCCCAATGCCGGAACCTATCCACGACGAGGCTGAGCCTGTACAAAAACAGGAAACAAAATCTGTAGCGGCCGCTCGCCCTGAGCAAATGGAGACTGGTCCTGTCACCCTTTCATCTGAATTATCGGTGTCTTGCCCAGAACTGAGCGCACCGGATTATCCTGCTCTTTCACGCCGATTGGGTGAGGAAGGGAAGCTAATGCTACAAGTCGAACTGGATGAGTCAGGCCGTATCAGCAATACTCGGGTTATCAATAGTAGCGGTTATTCCCGGCTTGATAATGCTGCACTAGCTGCTGTAAAGAGCTGGCGTTGCAAACCTGCAGTACGTGATGGTCAACCCGTACGGGCTATCGCGTTACAACCTTTTAATTTTGTAATCCAAGGAAATTAATGTAATGGAAGAAAATCTTGGTTTTTCTCATTTTCTGACTCAGATAGACCATGTAGGGATGGGTGTACTCATTTTATTGCTTTCCCTTTCTGTCGCTAGTTGGTACCTGATTATCACGAAGAGCATCAGTAATTTTATTGCCACTCGGCGCGCTAATGCTTTTCTGAAACATTTCTGGGAGGTTGATTCTCTCCAAGAATTGAAAATAGAAATGAAAGGTTCGTCTACTGACAATGCCTTTGCCCATCTTGCGAAATTAGCGGTAAATGTTACAGCTGGCTCACAGAAGCACGGTCTAGAAAAACTCGCTGTAACTGGGGGAACGAGCGAACTATTAACACGCACGCTGCGCAATGGTATCGATCAGGAAGCAACACGTATTGAGAATGGTCTCACTATTATCGCATCGGCTGGTTCTGCCGCTCCCTATATCGGATTGTTTGGTACTGTTTGGGGTATTTACCATGCACTGATACAGATTGGCCTTTCTGGACAGGGAACATTGGACAAAGTTGCTGGACCCGTTGGTGAGGCGTTAATTATGACAGCGCTAGGATTGGCTGTCGCTATTCCAGCGGTATTAGCCTATAACGCTTTTATCAGAAGGAATAGAATATGGATGGCGCGATTGGATGCATTCGCGCATGATTTATTTACAATCATTACAGTTGGCAACAAAGGTGGAGATAGTATCAAAGCATCAACTGAGGAAAATCACAATCCCCAGTTTACATCAACTGCAACAACCGTCTCAGCCCTTGAAGGGAGGCACTAATGGCTTTCGGCAGCTCAAACCGCTATCAGGGGCAGACAACGATGTCTGAAATCAATGTAGTACCCCTCGTAGATGTCATGCTCGTTTTGTTGATTATCTTCATCATCACCGCTCCATTACTCACTCATTCAGTAAAAATTGATTTACCAAAAGCATCGAGTAATCCCAATACGATCCAACCAGAGCATATTGATTTTGCCATTCGTGCTGATGGCAGTTTTTTCTGGAATGGTGAGGCAGTTACACTGGAACAGCTGGCGCCGCGCTTTACTCAATCAGCAGAAAATTCTCCCAATACTGAGCTGCATATCCGTGCTGATAAAAATACGCATTATGAGCACGTGGCGCGTATCATGAGCATAGCAGCAAAAGCTGG
This sequence comes from Nitrosomonas sp. Nm58, assembly GCF_900107335.1. Classification (NCBI taxonomy): domain Bacteria; kingdom Pseudomonadati; phylum Pseudomonadota; class Betaproteobacteria; order Nitrosomonadales; family Nitrosomonadaceae; genus Nitrosomonas; species Nitrosomonas sp. Nm58. The sequence goes on from NZ_FNPQ01000019.1 coordinate 20,549, forward strand.
ATTAACGAAAATTGGCTTTGTTACGGATCCAACTCTCGAATAAGAAACGATTTAAGTCTAATTTGTTAAAATACGTGCATTGTCGGTACCAATCTTCTGATTACGCTATTTGAAATGAATTCGAAGGACGCAACGCATACTCACAAAAAATTTATCCTGCCATTTATTAGCGTACTGCTGGTTATTGCTGCGAGCTTTCTAAGCTACATCATCCCACACCCCACCACTACCCGGTTATATGAAACGGCTTCTGAGCAATATCTAACTATCAAGGTCACCCCAGAAATTACTATTGATTTGGATACAAATAGTTCGGTATCCGTCAAAAAAAATGACTCCATTCAGATCGAACTCCTACGCGGAGAGGCTTATTTTGACGTGCATGCTACCCAGGAAAATGGTGACAAACTGGAAATCATTCTGGGTAATGCGCGTATCCGGAATACCGGCACGCGTTTTAGCATCAGAAGGCAAAAGAATGGTGGCGATATCGCTATTGCAGAAGGTCAGATAGAACTCCAGATTGGTACTCAAACTCTGGCTATCGGCGCAGGCAGGCTGATAAACTTTGATACAACACGTATTATCAATGAAGCTATAATAGCTAATTCAGAAATTGCTCCGTGGCGACAACAAAAATAGCAGTGAATTCGCCAGCATTTTGGACGTAACATCATTAGAGCGTTTCGAGCTTAAATATGAGCAAAATGGCTCTTTATTTCATATAGGTAGAAAGCTTACAATTTTTCTGCCTCGTAAGATTACTTGTACAGCAATCACACCACATTCTTTAAGAACCAACCACTTGTGCATAGAACCTTTCTTCAATCACTCAGCATACTGGCTTTCATAGCAGACCATTACTTCGGAACTATATGCTTCCAATCAACTCACTTTTGCAGAGACTTTAGATAAACATGAATAGTCACCCCAAAGCTATCAACGACAACTTAATCAGGGTTTCCATCATGTCCTTTTTGAGTTAACATTGCCCCCCATGATCAAATATGTCTTTGTGACTGGCGGCGTAGTTTCTTCCTTAGGTAAAGGCATCGCTGCAGCTTCATTAGCGGCCCTCCTGGAATCTCGTGGTATTAAAGTAACCATGCTAAAACTGGATCCTTATATCAATGTAGATCCAGGCACGATGAATCCATTTCAGCATGGGGAAGTTTTTGTCACTGATGATGGCGCAGAAACTGACCTCGATCTAGGGCATTATGAGCGTTTCATCAGTACAAAGATGACTAAACGTAATAATTTTACGACTGGTCAAATCTATGAAAGCGTAATTCGTAAGGAGCGGCGAGGAGATTATCTTGGCGGCACAGTACAAGTCATCCCCCATATTACTGATGAAATCAAACTTTTTATCCATAATGGCGTAAATGATGCCCAAGTAGCCATTGTAGAAATTGGCGGTACCGTTGGCGATATCGAATCCTTGCCTTTCTTGGAAGCAATCAGGCAAATGGCTGTGCAGCTCCCGCGCCAAGATACCTGCTTCATTCATTTGACCTTATTACCATATATTGGATCAGCTGGAGAACTTAAAACCAAACCAACACAGCACTCAGTGAAAGAGTTAAGAGAAATTGGTATACAACCTGATGTATTGCTCTGCCGTGCCGACCGTTTGCTTCCACAAGAGGAGCGACGCAAAATCGCGATGTTCACCAATGTCAAGGAAGAAGCCGTTATTTCAGCCATCGATGTCGACAGTATTTACAAAATACCTGCATTGCTGCATGAGCAAATGTTGGATGAAATCATTTGTCACAAACTGAATATTCTTGCCAAATCAGCCGATCTTTCAGTCTGGAAAAAACTGGTTCATGCCCTGGAACACCCCAAACACGAGATCACGATTGCACTAGTAGGAAAATATGTCGATCTGACGGAATCTTATAAATCCCTATCAGAAGCACTGATACATGCGGGTATTCATACCTGCAGCAAGATAAACATATGCTATATCGATTCAGAAGATATTGAAAAAAATGGCACAGATTGTCTCCTTGGCAAGGATGCTATTCTGGTTCCAGGTGGATTTGGTAAACGTGGGGTTGAAGGAAAAATAAAGGCTATTCAATACGCTCGTGCTAACCGTATTCCCTATCTGGGCATATGTCTTGGTATGCAATTGGCTGTCGTCGAATTTGCGCGCAATGAGCTTAAAATGTCAGATGCACATAGCACAGAATTCAATCCCAATACACGCTATCCTGTTTTAGGATTGATCACCGAGTGGCGTACACGCGAGGGCCGCATCGAGAAACGTACAGCCAAAACGGATTTAGGGGGAACCATGCGCCTGGGTGGGCAGGAATGTGTACTCAAAGAAAATTCGCTGGCGAGAGAAATTTATGGCGCAGACAAAATCATTGAACGTCATCGACATCGCTACGAAGTGAATGCAGAATTTATTCCGAAATTAGAACAAGCGGGACTACAAGTAAGTGGCTTATCTTCAGAAGAAAACTTATGTGAAATGGTCGAATTGTCACAAACTGTGCATCCCTGGTTTGTTGCCTGTCAGTTTCACCCAGAATTTACTTCTACACCTAGAATGGGACATCCCTTATTCAAAGCTTACGTTAAAGCTGCTATTGATTCTGCCAACAATCGTTCCAGCTCAGAATGAACAGTACTGATGAAATAAAAAATAGCATTTGAATCGCTACCATGCATTTTATGAATTTAATTGCTTAATTTATTAAGAGCCACCCCTTCATAAACAATCAAATCACAAAAATTGATTGGTTTGTCTATACATAAATAATTTTAACAATAATATTTAAGTTAAATCACTACAAGGAAAGTAGCATGAGTGCAATAGTGGATGTAATCGCCCGTGAAATTTTAGACTCCCGTGGCAACCCGACCATTGAAGCAGATGTATTGCTTGAGTCAGGTGTACTAGGACGCGCATCAGTTCCTTCAGGCGCATCTGTTGGCACTAAAGAGGCAGTAGAATTACGGGATGAAGACAAACAACGCTACTCAGGGAAAGGTGTATTAAAAGCTGTCGAAAACATTAATATCGAGATCTCAGAAACCATTATGGGACTTGATGCGATAGAGCAATCCTTCATTGATCAGACTCTGATTGATCTGGATGGCAGTGAAAACAAATCAAGATTAGGTGCCAACTCAATTCTAGCCGTTTCATTGGCAGTAGCCAAAGCAGCCGCCGAGGAGTCGGGCCTACCGCTATACCGCTATCTGGGAGGTGTTGGGGCAATTTCCCTGCCGGTACCCATGATGAATCTGATCAATGGCGGTGCACATGCTAATAATAATCTGAATATGCAGGAATTCATGATTATCCCATTAGGTATGCCAAGCTTTCGCGAGGCGATCCGGTGTGGTGCTGAAATTTTTAATACGCTCAAAACACTCATAAATAAAAAAAATATGCCAACAACCGTTGGTGATGAGGGGGGATTTGCGCCCAATCTCATGAATAATGAAGAAGCGCTCAAGCTTATCGTACAAGCTATTGATCAGACGGGTTATCTACCAGGTTCTGATGTTGCAATTGGTGTGGATTGCGCAAGTTCAGAGTTTTATAAAGACGGAAAATATCATTTAGATTCGGAAGGACTCAGTTTTACCTCAACTCAATTTGCCGATTATCTTGCCAGCTGGGTAGATAAATATCCCATTATCAGCATTGAGGATGGCATGAGCGAGCATGATTGGGATGGCTGGGAGCTGCTGACCAATAAGCTAGGGAAGGTAGTGCAGCTCGTTGGGGATGATGTATTCGTCACTAATACAAACATTCTGAAAGAAGGGATTGCACGGGGTATTGCCAATTCGGTATTGATTAAAGTCAATCAGATCGGCACGCTTACCGAAACCCTGTCTGCTATCGAAACGGCTAAATGTGCCGGCTATACTGCCGTAATATCACATCGGTCGGGAGAAACTGAAGATACCACCATTGCTGATATTGCAGTTGCCACAAACGCACTCCAAATTAAAACTGGCTCACTTTCCCGTTCTGATCGTTTGTCAAAATATAATCAGCTGCTGCGCATTGAAGAAGATCTTGGCAATATGGCTAAATATCCAGGACGGAGAGCTTACTATCAACTAAGGTAATGAAAAAACTGGCTTTCACGCTTGTTATATTGATTGCTCTGGCGCAATATCCATTATGGTATGGCAAAGGGGGCTGGCTAAATGTCTTTGAAATAGACCAGCAAGTTGCCGCACAGCGCCAGACCAATCAAAAATTACAAAATAGAAATACCGTCCTGGAAGCAGAAGTTAATGATCTTAAAAAAGGACTTGACGCCATTGAGGAACTTGCCCGGAATGAATTAGGGATGATTCAGAAAGATGAGGTTTTCTTTCAAATCCTGGAGAATAATGAAGAAAATAGCTCGCAAAGGGAAAGACAATAAGATGTCCTTCTCAGCATCACACTGGCCAAATAACTAATCTGCAAGCTATCTATTGCCAGCTCATCAGATCACATCCTTAGTAAATTCTTGCTTTGGGTGGAAACGATTCTACCGTCAAAGGCTTCAACCGGACTGGTTTGTAGTCAATACGTCGATCTTCTCTGAAAAACAAAGTGTGCTTAAGCCATTTGTCATCGTTCCGTTCGGGAAAGTCATCACGAGCATGCGCACCACGACTTTCACAACGAGCCTCAGCAGATACCATCGTCGCCATTGCGACCTCAATCAGATTATCAAGCTCTAATGCTTCAACGCGGGCAGTATTGAATACTTTGCTTTTATCCCTGATTTCCGTTTGCGCAACGCACCCTGCCACTTCACTGATTTTTGCTACCCCCTGCTTCAACATATCAGCAAAGCGAAATACACCACAGTATGTCTGCATGGTTTTTCGTAGTAGCTCACCTACTTGCGCGACATTTTCTCCATCTTTCTGATTATCCAGACGCGCTAATCTCGCAAGCGATTTATCAGCAATATTATCAGGCAGTTGTTTATGGTGAGAATTATGCTTTAAATCTTCAATGATTTGATTACCTGCGGCACGGCCGAAAACAACAATATCCAGCAACGAATTAGTCCCCAGACGATTTGCCCCGTGTACAGAAACGCAGGCACACTCGCCCACCGCATAAAAGCCTGGCACAACTTCTTCGGGTCCTGTTTTATAGGGCGCAACCACCTGGCCGTGGAAATTAGTAGGAATCCCCCCCATCATATAATGAGCAGTCGGTATAACAGGAATGGGTTGCTCGATGGGATCCACATGGGCGAACTTGATGGCAATCTCACGTATTCCGGGTAAGCGCGATTTGATCACCTCGGCACCAAGATGATCGAGCTTCAATAAAAGGTGATCAGCGTTTGGGCCGCAACCCCGACCTTCCTTTATTTCAGTAGTCAACGCACGCGATACCACATCACGACTGGCCAGATCCTTTGCATGGGGTGCGTAACGTTCCATGAAGCGCTCTCCATCGTTGTTGAGCAGATAACCGCCTTCTCCGCGTACGGCTTCACTGATCAGCACCCCCACACCATGTACACCAGTAGGATGAAATTGCCAGAATTCCATATCTTGCAATGGAATACCGGCACGCGCAGCCATACCCAGACCATCGCCGGTATTAATAAATGCATTGGTGCTTGCCTGAAAAATGCGCCCCGCTCCACCCGTGGCAAATAATGTCGCCCTGGCTTGAAGAATTATCATCTCGCCAGTTTCCATTTCCAGTGCTGTTACACCCAGCACATCGCCTTGCTGATCACGAATCAAGTCTAATGCTATCCACTCTACAAAAAACTGGGTATTGACATTCACATTACGCTGATAAAGTGTATGCAACATAGCATGGCCAGTGCGATCAGCCACTGCACAGGATCGTGTTGCCAATGTGTCCCCAAAATTCTGTGAATGCCCACCGAAAGGTCGCTGGTAAATTTTGCCATTCTCCAGTCGATCAAATGGCATGCCATAATGTTCGAGCTCGTAAACGACTTCGGGAGCCTGGCGGCACATGAATTCAATCGCATCTTGATCCCCCAAGTAATCGGATCCTTTTACGGTGTCATACATATGCCAATGCCAATTATCCTCGGTAACATTCCCCAGAGAGGCAGCAATACCGCCTTGTGCGGCAACGGTGTGCGAGCGCGTTGGGAAGACCTTAGACAACACGGCTACTTTTAGACCGGCTTCTGATAATTGCAATGCAGCGCGCATCCCTGCCCCGCCCGCACCAACAATAACTACGTCAAATTTTCGTTTAGTGATGGCCACGTTATTAACCCCACAAAATTTCAGCAAACCAGATGAGATAGAAAAATAGTGAAATGATGACAGTTATGTGTATCGTCAGACGAATACTGGCGGTATGAATATAATCCATCAATACATTACGCACACCCACCCAGGCATGCCAGCAAAGACTTATAAAAAACAGAAAAGAAGCGATTCTCATCCACTGATTGGTAAATAGCGATTTCAATGCAGCATAATCAGAAATCTGTAAAAAAGTGGTCAGAATCACCCATAGCAATACATAGACTACCATCAATACAGCTGTAATACGCTGAATTAGCCAATCCCGCAAGCCATAATGCGCACCCGTTATAACACGATTTATATCCTTTACCATAACAAAGCTCCAACGAGTGCTGTTAAGACAAAACCCATAATCAATACAATCTTACTACTCAAACGCGCTTGTTCCAGAGAAATGCCATAATGTAAATCTAGGGCCAGATACCGGATGCCTGCACAAAAATGATGCATAAAGAACCATATTGGCAGTAACAATGCGCACTTCACAAATGGATCATCCAGTATCAATTGGATCTTGGTAAAACCTTCGGGCGATCCCAATAGCATTTGTAAAATGTAAACTAATAATGGAATGCCTGGAAAAAATAATAACACACCGCTTATACGATGCAGGATGGAAACCTGCGCTGGCAATGGTTGCTTAATCTTAAAAAGATTTAGATGCTTTGGCCGCTTTCTTTGAAGTTTTGTTTCCATAGCGTGAGTGATGAACCATGTTGTTTTTGAAAAACTGACAACGCTAACAGATCTTTATAAAACCTAGTTTAATCTGTTATACCGTGTCATACATCGTCCAGTCAAGGTACATCACCCTATTTCAACATTTGATACTGGATGTCTATTAACCCGAATATTTCATAAATTGGCACGTGCCCTCACTTGTCTTTTGATTAATAAGAAAGATTTTGCTCAGTCGGGTGTATGAATCACTACACTCTTCCTTCTCAAAACTTCCCTATTAATCAAAATCCTGCGTGATCATCACGCGAATTTATGAAATATTCGGGTTAATGGTCTTGCTCTGCATGACTCGTTTCATACTCACAGAAATCAGCCATGCAAAAGCCTTTCATTAGATAAACTAAAAATCAAATTGCACGCGTGTCTCAAAGATATCCAGATTGGCATTATTGAAACCGGCACTGCGATGATCGGCAACTCCGGCTGTATTTATATCGAGTACATGAATATAGTTACTCATTAAACGTATGTTTGGATAAGGATACCAGTTCAGACCGAATTTTATAGTATCGGCCTTCCCTCCTCTCACGTTACCATCATTTAGGTTGATATAATCATACCCCGCAGCGATTTCCCATGCCCCCCAACCGCCTTTCATATCAAAATTGCGCTGAGGTTTGATCCGTCCCCAAGCTCCCGTTTCCTTACGGTAAGACCGTGACTCACCGGTTAAGAAATAGCTTGCATAGCCATAATAGCCAAATAGCGATTCACCGCTATAGCCTGTACCATGGACATCCGTCTGGATATATTCACCCTGCAGAGAAAAAGGACCATATACTAAAGCCATTTCAGCACCAAAGCGATTGTAGTTATCGATGATGCGTGAACCAGGAGCACCTTTTACTCCTCTGGTCAAATTACTGGTATTCAAGACGTTGGTACGATCTACGTTTGCTCCAGGAAAAGCGGCAAATGACATACCGCCATTATTGAAATCGCCGTCGCCTTGGAATTGGCTATTCACGACCGTATGACCTCCTGACCCACCTATATGCAAAAATTTGCTATCACTTTCCTTCCAGGGCAGAAACGAGATCCTGCCTATCACCTCCCAACTGGTATCGCCTGATCCATTATTACGGCTGTTATTACCATTGGGATTCACAGAAGTAGCTGCTGATGACCAACTACCTACTGGCTCGGTCTGGAAAGCGAGCCCGACTTGATAGCGCTCTTCTGCCCAGTTAGCCCCGATACCGGTTTTATAAGTATTAGGGTTATCAACAAAAGTATTGACGATCATATTCCGCTCTATGAAGGTAAGAAAGCGGTTACTGGTAGCCTCCTCCAGACTGAACGGCTCTTTGAATGAACCCACCTTGATCGAGAAGGGACTGCCAGGATAAGTCCACCGCAGGAAAGCATCGGTAATCCCCGAAGTGACTGAACCGTTACCACGACTGAAATCATACTCAAACTTGTAAAACCAGTCCTTATAGACCGTCCCTTCAACCCCTAAACGGGCACGACGGAGATTCGCTCCGCTATTTAATTCATTGGGTGTTGAGTTACCCGTAGCAGGTAAGACGTCATTAGTAATATTGTATTGGGAATCGACTTGAACACGGCCATCGATACCTGCAGTAAAGTTGCCATCAGCAGATTCAAAATGCAGTCCGGGCCCATACTTTACTTTAACTTTCTCGGTATCCTTGACACGTTCTTCCAAGGCTGTAATCGCATTGGTTTTTTGCTCCAACTCTTCACGAATTGCAGTTATCTCAGCAGAACTAGCAGGCGCTGCTTGTGCAGCAGGCTCAGGTACCACTGCTGGAATGCTCGTTTGCTTATCTTCAACACGCTCAAATGAACCCAAGCGCGTCCGACCCGGTCCAGGCTCGGCATAAATCTGCTTGGTTTTAGTGTCGACGTAGAGTTCCAGCGCTATCGCGTTTGAAGTAACCCCTGCACCCAATGCAAGTGAAAAGGTAAAAGCCTGTTTGATTAATTTCATATTCTGTCCCAAATAATTGTCAGCAATTGGGGCAGAATATTAGAGGAGCTATATTACAGATTTATGACATACATGACATTTTTGTGTCATTTCTATGACAAAATTCAACAAATTGAAAATTACTTTCTACCAAAAAGCTCGGTGGAGAGATAAAATATTCTAGAAGAACAAGCGCTTCAACTCCATTCCGGGATCGTCAGCGCGCATGAATGCTTCCCCTACCAAGAAAGTATGCACTTGATGCGCACGCATCAAAGCGACATCATCAGGAGTCTTGATACCACTCTCAGTAACGACGATTTTCTCCGTTGGAATACGTTCGATCAATTGTAAGGTGGTATCCAGGCGCGTCTCAAAAGTACGTAAATTCCGATTGTTAATACCGATCAAAGGGGTGGTCAGCTGCAAGGCGAGATCAAGTTCATCTGCATCATGCACTTCAACCAGTACCGCCATACCGAGCGTATGTGCCAGTGATTCAAGTTGACGCATTCGGGTAAGGGGATCGGCTGCGTGCTTCCTATCGGGATAAGGAAACAGCAGGAAAGCGGAGACAATCAACAGGATACAATCCGCGCCCATGGCGCGGGCCTCGAATACCTGATAATCATCCAGCATGAAATCCTTACGTAATACCGGCAACTCACAGGCAGCGCGCGCCTGTTTTAAATAATCCGCGCTCCCCATGAAAAACTGCCTGTCAGTCAGAATAGAAAGGCAAGCCGCACCCTGTCTGGCATAGCTTGCGGCAATCGCGGCCGGATCAAAGCCTTCGATCACTGCATCGAGCGTATTCCCCATGGTCAAGTCAGAAGGTATCGTCGATGACTGTACCCGCCCACGCAACAACCCCTTGCTTGGGCTCGCCTGTTTTATTTCAGCGATCACGGCAGGCAAGTCCTGATCAATTTTGCTACGGATAGCACCAACAAAATCGCGTGGCGTGATCGCTGCCTGAGCTTCTGCCTCCATCGCTGCCAACGGTTTCAATGCTTGGGCAGCCGCCACTTCCTGCGCCTTGACGGTAAGAATTTTATTGAGAATATCGGACATGCTTAAATCCTAGTTACTTTTATGATTGGAAAATGCGATTAATTCCTGCATTTTTTTCATCGCCGCGCCACTGGCGAGAATACTGCGTGCTTTCTCAACGCCTTCAACAAGCGATGCGGTGATTCCTGCCACATAAATGGCAGCGCCTGCATTCAGCAGAACAATATCTCTGGCTGGCCCAGCCTGATTGTCCAGCACGGATAGCAGCATTTCTTTAGCGTGGGTTAGATCGGAGACTTTAATGGTTTCAATCGGCGCACTGGCAATACCAAAATCCTCTGGCTGGATCGTATATTCATAGATTTCCCCCTGCTTAAGCTCGCCCACCCTCGTCTCCCCGGTAATGGTGATTTCATCCAGACCATCATAGCCGTGGACAACCATGACATGATGGCTGCCGAGGCGCTGTAACACGCGGGTAATGATACTGACCAGCCGGGCGTCAAATACGCCCAGTAACTGATTCCTGGCACCGGCGGGGTTGATAAGCGGCCCCAGGATATTGAATAATGTGCGCACGCCCAATTCACGGCGAACCGGAGCAGCATGTTTCATCGCATTATGAAAATTCGGCGCAAACATGAAGCTGACACCGATTTGATCGATCGATTTTGCAATTTGCTGAGGCGTCTGATTCAAGTTGATCCCCACCGCTTCGAGCACATCCGCACTGCCCGATTTGCTGGAAACCGAACGCCCGCCATGTTTGGCCACCTGCGCGCCGGCTGCAGCGGCGACAAAGGCAGATGCAGTCGATACATTGAAGGTATGGGAAGTATCGCCACCCGTTCCACAGGTATCGACCAGATGGGTCAAATCAGATACGTCAACCCGGCTGGCAAATTCACGCATCACCTGCGCTGCGGCAGCAATCTCATCGATAGTTTCTTTTTTTACGCGCAAACCGGTGATGATGGCAGCAATCATCACCGGTGACAGTTCGCCAGACATGACTTGCCGCATCAGCGTCAGCATATCATCGTACGGAATTTCCCGATGCTCGATCAGGCGAATCAATATCTCTTGTGGATTCACTGATTAAATTGCTTGATGAAAGGATTGGATGTCTGGCTGTTACCCGCCAACCAGAAAATTTTTGAGTAATTCGTGGCCATGCTCGCTCAGGATTGATTCCGGGTGAAACTGCACCCCCTCGATCGGCAGGGTTTTATGGCGCACCCCCATAATTTCACCATCTTCCGTCCAGGCAGTAATCTCCAGACAATCCGGCAAGCTATCGCGATCGATTACAAGAGAATGATAGCGCGTCGCAATAAAAGGATTGGGCAAGCCCCGAAACACCCCGACATCATGATGAAAAATCGGAGAGGTCTTGCCATGCATGAGTTGTTTGGCGTGAATAATCCGGCCACCGAACGCCTGCCCGATGCTCTGATGACCCAAGCATACCCCCAGCGTCGGAACCTGCCCGCCATAATCTCTAAGCAATGGTAAGGAAATCCCCGCTTCATTAGGCGTGCATGGGCCCGGTGAAATGACAATTCTATCAGGATGAAGCTGCTTAATGCGCTCCAGCGTTATTTCATCATTACGGAAAACCTCGACGTCCTCCCCCAACTCACCAAAATATTGCACCAGGTTATAGGTGAAAGAATCGTAATTGTCGATCATCAGCAGCATTTTTTATATCAATGAAACCAAGTAATAATGTTCGTAACCAGCAAGCATCAGATTATCTTACTCGGGATGATTTTATCACGGAATCAATCGTCAACTGGCTAAATACCCCTCTACGTCAGTGGTGATAGTTCCCATCTATCAAGCCGCCCACTTGCGCCCCTGGCTTGCATAGTCAAGCATCATGTCGAATACGTTATCGCATTTCTCTTTGAATACAATACGATCAAAACTCTCGGGCAGATTCTGGTCCAGCACTTGCTCCACTGTCGCCCGCACCACTTTTCTGCTTTGTGAATCCCGGTACCAATCCTGCACCAATACTTTCGGAGGTTGATTAAGGAGGCGATGCAGCAACGATTTTGCCGCGAGTTTGACTTTCTTGGTTTCCTCCTGCGTCATCTTGACTTTTTTGAGTAAATCGAACAACTCCAGCTCATCTTTCGTCAATCCCTCGCGTATAGGCCGCTCGTCTTCCTCTTTCATCGCCCGGGTGAATTTCATCAGCTCATCGAAATAATGCTCATTCGAAGAGCCTCCCGCGTTATAGGTGTCAATAATCTGCTGCAACCGTTGCGCAAAATCGGTGCGGGTACGGTTTTCCTGAAGCATCTGATCCAGCTTGTGCTGGATAAAGGCGCGCAGGTCGGCAATTTCGATATTTTTATAGCGCGTCATCTTGAAATCCTGCCGTAATTCTTCAAAATCTATTCTGCTCAGATCCCAGGTTCTCCCCTGCTTGATCGGGAGATAACGCGGATCTTCCTGCTGAATACCAGGCGCTTTGGAGGAATTCAATACCACACTGATATCCAGCAGCTGGCCGATGTGATGTGTCAGATAGAAGCCGCATTGCTCGATGGCGATCTCGGCAAGCGGTTTTCCCCGGCGCGTGCCCTTGAGTTGGGCAAATTCAGCCAGAATTTTCTTCTCCTACTGCCGGTATTTGTTATCGGCAAACTTGAGGAAGATGAGGCCGAGTACTGGCGTGGAGTATTCGCTGGATTTGAGATCCGAATTGGCGCGCAGGTTGTCAGCCGCGGCTCAGAGATCGTTTTCAAGTTGCTTGAATGCTGCAGGAGTCATTTACAGTCTGATGTAAAAATCCAGAGAGTATTTCATAAGGGGGAGCGTTATTCAAACCCTTATGAAAATCCCCTCAAACGATTGCTATCCAACAAACGGAAGCAATCTAACTCATTCTGCTCGCTTTAATGTCAGATTGCCTCGTTAAATGAGACCACTTCAAGAGCTATTCCTGATCAATTTCCGTACCATATCTTCATGATAATTCCTCAATTACTTCATAATGACGCACACTTTTCTCTTTGCTTAATATTTCTGTTAACAAGTAGTCGCGTTTAGCTACATGGTCTCCACAGCATGCTTATGATTTGTCTGCAAAGTAAAATAGCAAAAGCATCCCGTTTCTGATTGATCGTCAATATTATCTATAGGAGAACCATGAATCATCTTATTAAACATACTGGCTGGCTGATTCTAGCTATTGCAGGTGCCTTTTCTCTTGGCGTGATCGCCTTGCAGCAAGGTGAATCCATTAATGCGATCTGGATTGTGATCGCGGCTGTTTGTGTTCACCTGATTGGCTATCGTTATTACAGCCTGTTTATCTCACGCAGGGTATTGGGGCTTGATTCCGAACGCATGACCCCGGCCCATAAATTTAACGATGGGCTGGATTATGTACCGACTAATAAGTATGTGCTGTTTGGCCATCACTTTGCTGCGATTGCCGGAGCCGGGCCTTTAGTTGGACCCATTTTAGCTGCTCAGATGGGTTATCTTCCCGGCTTGCTGTGGCTGCTGGTCGGCGTAGTGATCGCAGGAGCAGTACAGGATTTTATTGTGCTATTCATGTCCATGCGGCGTGATGGCCGCTCACTTGGCGATATGATCAAATCTGAGCTGGGGCCTGTCCCCGGTATGATCGCGCTGGTAGGCACCTTCTTCATCATGCTGATTCTGCTGGCGGTATTGGCATTAATTGTGGTCAAGGCGCTGGCTGAATCACCTTGGGGAACCTTTACCGTGGCCGCGACCATTCCGATTGCATTCTTGATGGGTATTTATGCTCGCTATATTCGCCCAGGACAAATCGGTGAGATTTCCTTGATCGGCTTTATCCTCCTCATGCTATCCATCATGGGCGGACAGTCCGTGCAGGAAAATCCTGAACTGGCAGCTTTATTTACCTTTGATGGTATCCAACTGACCTGGATGCTGATTGCGTACGGCGCGTTCGCTTCGGTGTTACCCGTCTGGCTGTTGCTGGCGCCGCGTGATTATCTATCAACTTTTTTGAAAATCGGCACAATTGCCGGGTTAGCTGTGGGGGTTCTGGCTATTTCACCTGAGCTCAAAATGCCGGCCATCACACAATTTGTTGATGGCACAGGTCCAGTCTGGTCTGGCAGTTTGTTTCCCTTCCTTTTTATCACCATCGCATGTGGCGCTGTGTCGGGTTTTCATTCGTTAATCTCGTCTGGCACGACACCCAAAATGATTAAAAATGAGGAAGATGCTCGTTTCATCGGCTATGGCGCTATGTTGATGGAGTCATTTGTCGCGATCATGGCACTGGTGGCTGCTTCAATCATTGAACCAGGAATTTATTTTGCAATGAATAGTCCGGCGGCATTGATTGGCGCCACCGCCGAGTCTGCTGCACAAACCATTTCACAATGGGGATTTTATATCACGCCGGAAATGCTGACTCAAACTGCCAAAGATGTGGGTGAAAATACCATCATCTCGCGTACAGGAGGAGCGCCCACGCTGGCCGTCGGCATGGCGCAAATCCTGTCTAACTTTATCGGCGGGCAAGCAATGATGGCATTCTGGTATCACTTCGCGATTCTGTTTGAGGCGCTTTTTATCCTGACAGCAGTCGATGCGGGTACCCGTGCTGGACGATTCATGTTGCAGGATCTGCTTGGTACTTTTATTCCTGCTATGAAGCGCACTGATTCACTTTCTGCAAACCTGATAGCAACCGTGTTATGTGTCAGTGGCTGGGGATATTTTCTATACCAGGGAGTCATCGATCCATTAGGAGGCATCAATACCTTATGGCCGCTATTCGGTATCACCAATCAGATGCTCGCTTGCATTGCGCTCATTTTGTGCACCTGCATCCTGTTCAAAACGCAACGCGACCGTTATGCATGGATCACTATTGTGCCTACCGTCTGGATTGCCTGCACGACCTTAACCGCTGCTTGGCATAAGATATTTAATGACAATCCCCGCATTGGCTTTCTAGCCCATGCGAACTCATACGAGACGGCGCTCAGCGATGGAAATCTGCTTGCGCCCGCTAAATCGACTTCCCAGATGCAGCAGGTGATTTTTAACGATTATCTGGACGCTGGACTCGCTGCAATGTTCATGTGCATACTCATCAGCATGTTGTTTTTTGGCTTCCGAACCGTATTACTTGCACGCAGAACCGCTCAAATCGAATTATCTCCTTTAAATCCTTATTAATTTTCATGACTTACAACAGTTGAGGCTTTTCATCATGTTAAAAAAAATCATCCAGGCAGGTAGTTATCTAGGACAAAGCATGCGATTGATGGTCGGCATGCCTGAATACAGCGTGTATGTCGCGCATATGAAAGAGGCACATCCTGATAAGGCAATCATGTCTTATCAGGCATTTTTTCGTGAACGCCAGGAGGCGCGTTATGGCGGCAAAATCAGCCGTTGCTGTTAATTTCGCTTATTGAAAAAACCGGGGGTCTCACAAAAAGTTCAGCCATAAAGCAGGTGAGACGCCCAGGCAGCCAGGTTTGAGCGTTCCCGTCTGCAAGCAAGTCCGGAACGAGAGCGGATCCAATTTATGAAATATTCGGGTTAAGCTGATCGAAATACCCGTGGATTAAGCGTAAAGTGATAGTCGTAATTAGAATCATGCCACGAGGCATTTCTTCAAAGATTTGAGGTATTACGCTGCTTCAATTTCTGGAGGTCACCGGGAACCAGTAACATCAATTCAATACCGAATTGAAGCAACGAGCATCAATGTGACAGGCAGGCGACACAAAGATGCTTCGGACCAGGAAACGCCATATGTGCTGAACATTTCATTCTGATCAATGTTCCAGCCCATCACGTTGCTACTGATATCTTCTTTAGATGGTATTGTCTATTTCAAATAATGCTGACGTTCTCGGAAATCATTCTGGTGATTGTATTATCGCTGCCATCATGCTATTTCGGCCAAAGCACGATTATTGATCACAAGAAAGCGTGATTTTCATATTTTGATAGCAGCTTTACGCATTTTCTATGGGTAATCGCAATAATCAACCTTTATGAATATAGTTAATATAGGTCGCTATCATCATGACAATGAACAGTACAAGAGACAGAACGACACGTATCGTTAATGATTTGACCATGCGAGTGCTCTCTCCGCCATCTTTAAGCATGTAGTAAAGCGCAGACCCGAGGCTGTAAAGTATTATCAGCAATAGTAAAATAGCAAAGATCTTCAATTCTTATTCCTGTAATTGTTGGAATTTACTTACATTGATCATCAAGCCTAAACAGTAGATAACCGAGTGTCTTGGCTTATTCAGTTGTTGGCTCAGCTTTATTGTAACTGATAACCGTAATTTATATGATTGATCCGGTAACTTCCAGGTAGTCTTTTGAAATTCTCTAATCATTCCTTCAATTTTTGTCAAAATCATATGTTGAGTCAGTACAATGTCGCAAAACTTCCACCTGCCATTCTTCTGATGGGACCGACAGCCAGCGGAAAATCAAATGTCGCCATGGAAATTGCTCAACATTTTCCGGTTGAAATCATCAGCGTAGATTCAGCGCAGGTCTATCGGGAAATGAATATCGGGAGTGCTAAACCTGACCAGCATGCCTTGGCTACGGTACCTCATCATCTGATTGATTTAATTAATCCGGACGAACATTATTCTGCTGCACAATTCCGCAAAGATGCCCTCACAAGAATGGATGAAATCACGGCGAAAGGAAAAATCCCCCTATTGGTGGGAGGCACCATGCTTTACTTTAAGGCCTTGAAAGAAGGTCTCTCTGAGCTTCCTCCGGCAGATAACAGTCTCCGTAAGGAAATTGAAATGGTTGCTGAAAAGAAAGGCTGGCCGGAAATGCATCAAATGCTGAGCCAACTTGACCCTGTTAGCGCAGCACGCATCAAACCTCATGATAGCCAACGCATTCAACGGGCACTGGAAGTATGCTATCTCACTGGCCGACCCATGTCAGCAGTGCTCACGCAGCCGAAAAACATGAGTCTTCCTTATCAGTTGATCAGCATGGCATTACTACCGAATGATCGGAAAATTCTGCATCAGCGTATTCTTCTCCGTTTCGAGAGAATGCTAGAAATGGGATTAATTGATGAAGTACGCACTATCCGTGGCCAATATTGCGTAAATGCCGAAACTCCTTCAATGCGCTGTGTCGGCTATCGACAGGTATACATGTATCTGGACAATCTCATTAGTCTTACTACAATGAAAGATATGGGAATTGCGGCCACACGACAATTAGCTAAACGGCAATTAACTTGGTTACGAGGAATGACAGGATTACAGGAATTCGACTGCCTTGCGGAGAATTTGTCCCAACAAGTGATTGCATACTTGCAAACGATGAATCTTACAACGAATAACTGATTGACATTCAAGCCCCTCCTTCTCACTATATTACTTTAAGGAGGACAATATGGAAATGCGTAATAAATTATGGGTTTTGATTGCAATACTTTTTAGTTTTTTGGCTATGACGGGCTGCGGCAATTCTGAAAGAGTCCATAAATCCTGGATAGTGCCACCTGAGGGGCCTCGTTATGAGGATAGCGACATTCTTAACAATCTCAAATCGAGACTATCTGCTAATCCAGATCTGAAAGACCTGGCTGTCAATATTGACGTGAGAAACGGCGAGGTATCCATCAATGGTCTGGCTGACAATCAGACCCAGATCGACCAGATTAGCATGCAGACTTGGTTAGTTGATGGCGTCCAAAAGGTTGATAATCAGATTCACTTAAAAAGATAGTCAATCAACGCCAAACCAGTAGACTCTAAACATAAGAGATAACAGGAAGTACTGGCGCTGCCCCGGAGAAACCCCGGGGTTTGTTTGATCCCCTGCGCTGATTGCTGTTAAATGCCCCTCAACAATTCGTTAATCCCCGTTTTGGAACGGGTTTTAGCATCAACCTGTTTTACAATCACTGCACAATAGAGGCTATATTGCTTATTCTCAGATGGCAGGCTTCCTGACACCACGACTGAACCTGGCGGTATTCTCCCGTAGCTGATTTCCCCGGTTTCACGATGATATATCTTGGTGCTCTGGCCAATATAGACTCCCATCGAAATGACCGAGTTTTCCCCGACAATGACTCCTTCGACAATTTCGGAGCGCGCCCCAATAAAACAATTATCTTCAATGATCGTGGGATTGGCTTGCACGGGTTCCAGCACACCGCCAATACCTACACCCCCTGATAAATGAACATTTTTGCCAATCTGTGCACACGATCCCACAGTAGCCCAAGTATCAACCATGGTGCCCTCATCCACATAAGCCCCAATATTGACATAAGAAGGCATCAGCACCACATTATTGGCGATAAATGAGCCTCTGCGGACAGCTGCAGGCGGTACTACCCGAAACCCGCCGTCACGAAAATCTCTGGAACTATAATCCGCAAATTTGGATGGAATCTTGTCGAAGTAATTAGAAAAGCCACCCTTGATGAAACTGTTATCTTCGATCCGGAAAGATAATAATACTGCTTTTTTGATCCATTGGTGCGTTACCCACTCGCCGCCAATTTTTTCAGCAACACGTAACTTGCCGCTGTCAAGCAGACTGATGACTTGTGCAATCGACTCTTTGAGATTTGCTTCGACATTACGCGGTGTAATCTCAGCACGACGCTCAAAAGCTTCTTCAATAATGGCCTGCAATTGTTCCATGCTATTCCTTAAAACGTTTAATCAATTCAGATACAACAATCTTTTATTCTTTCCATTGCTTCCACACACTCAGCTAATGGTGCGACCAGCGCTATGCGTACGAAATTTTCGCCCGGATTAATACCGTGGGCTTCACGCGCAAGGTAGCTGCCTGGCAAAACATTGACATTATAATCGCGATAGAGCTTTTGAGTGAATTCAGTATCACTGAGGGGCGTTTTTACCCATAGATAAAAGGCGGCATCGGGCATGGTAACAGGCAAGTGTCCTGTCATGATTGACATAGCTGTATTGAATTTCTCCCGGTACATGCGACGATTTTCAATCACGTGCTGCTCATCAGCCCAAGCAGCCTTACTAGCAGCCTGCACCGCGGGGTTCATAGCACTACCGTGATAAGTGCGATATAACAAAAACTTTTTCAGAATAGCAGCATCTCCTGCCACAAAACCGGAGCGCATCCCAGGCACATTGGAACGCTTGGACAAGCTACTAAACACAACTAGCCGGGGAAACCCGTCTCGGCCCAGTCGGTGTGCCGCTTCCAGAGCTCCTAACGGGGGGTAGTCCTCATCAAAATAAATCTCCGAATAACATTCATCTGAGGCAATAATGAATTCATAACGATCAGAAAGTGCAAACAATTGTTGCCATTCATCTAGCGTCATTACCCTGCCGGTAGGGTTATTCGGTGAACAAACGTAGACAAGTTGGGTACGTGACCAAGTAGCATCAGGCAGCTGCGCATAATTCAATACAAAATTATTTTCAACCAGCGTATTGAGAAAATGGGGAATTGCTCCAGCTAACAGAGCTGCGCCTTCATAAATCTGATAAAAAGGATTTGAACACACCACCACCGGCGGTTGAGCACGATGGGCATCAATAACGGCCTGGGCAAATGAAAATAACGCTTCACGGCTGCCATTGACCGGAATCACTTCTGTATCAGGATTAATTGTTGCTAAACGATAACGCTTCACCAGCCAAGCGGCAATGCTCGTACGCAACCACTTTGCACCAAGCGTTGTAGGATAATGCGCCAACCCGTCAAGATTATTGATCAATTCCTGGCGAATGAAATCAGGTGTTGCGTGTTTCGGTTCGCCAATATGCAAATTGATGGGGGATAATGATGGGTTAGGTATAATTCCCTCAAGTAACTTTGAAAGTTTCTGAAAAGGGTATGGCTGCAAGCTGTTCAGCATTGGATTCATTCTGGTATGTCTATGATTAGGCTATAAGTAGTAAATGTATTTCAAATGATCTCTTCCAGCTTACACGGTTTTATTCAATTGTTTGATAAAAGCAAATCATTATAAAGGGCAGCGTTAATGTTGGCCAAACAAAAAAATATCGTCCCTATAACCGCTTTGCTCATTGGTGCAGCTATTTGGGGTATAGCCTGGTATCCCTATCGTTTGCTGGAGCAGTCTGGGATTAGAGGAGAAGCTTCTACCACTCTCACTTACTTTGTCGCCTTATTAATGGGACTTATGTTATTCCACAAACAAATTCGAGCGCCCAATTTCCTGGACAAAGCAGCCTATTTATTGGTCTGGATTGGTGTTTGTTCAGGTTTGGCGAATATTGCTTATATTCTAGGAATTATCCATGGCGAAGTCATGCGAGTATTACTTCTGTTTTATCTGGCGCCATTGTGGACGATTCTATTTGCTCGCGCTCTGCTTAACGAAAAGCTTAGCCTGCGTGGATACTGGGTCATTCTGCTATCAATCCTCGGCGCAATGACGATGCTATGGCAGCGAGGAAATGTTTTTCCCTTTCCCGTCTCATATAGTGACTGGATGGGATTATTGGGTGGCATTATGTTTGCTCTGGCCAATGTACTGGCTCGTAAAGATCAGCAGCATAATGTTCAATTAAAATCACTGGCAATATGGCTGGGTGTCACACTTACTGGTTTTTTTGCGACATGGCGTATGGAATCCCTTCCATTGATCTCGAACATTTCTACCGATACCTGGCTACTTTTACTGGGGCTAGGATTAACAATTTTTTTCTTGAGTATCATATTGCAATATGGTTTAACGCATATTCCGGCAAATCAAGCTATTGTCATTATGTTGTTCGAACTAATCGTTGCCGCCATCGCTTCATACTTTCTTACTAATGAAGTAATGACGCCTAAAGAGTGGATAGGTGGTTTAATGATCGTTTCAGCAAGCCTTTTTTCTGCAAAAATTAATCATGAAGATTCCATGTCTCAACAGTCATGATGTTGGTAACCATACTGACAAACAGAGAACCGTTCGCTAGTTCCCGAAGCACTGATTAGCCTGAAATCCTGGAGTCATAATTTTAATATGAGTGATATAGGCTTGTAACACAATTGAGGCATTATTCAATCATATCGCTGCTTTGTCACATATAATGTTGATTCTTCTATCTAATTCAAAAGTCTAAGCAATAGCTAAATGAAAAAAATTCTTCCAATACTTTGCGTCTTGTCCATTACAGCTTGTGTAAGTAAAGAAAAATTTATTGATACATTGGATCATAAAAAAGACTGGGTAGAACTTCAAACACAATTACCGACCTATCCCGAAGCCAGCAATCTGCTGGAATTTAATGTAGGCCCTACGAGTAATCACCGGTATTACGTGGATAGTGCATCCATCACTATCGGGAAAGATGGGGTAATTCGATACAGTCTGGTAGTGAAATCTGCACAAGGCGCAGAGAATACGACTTTTGAAGGGATACGCTGTGAAACAAAAGAAAAAAAGCGCTATGCTTTGGGTCGCAATGACAAAACCTGGGGACAACCCCGTATTTCCGAGTGGCAAAGGCTCGAAAATATCACACAGGATTACGCTCAACGTGAACTTGCTAAATATTATTTCTGCCCGCGAGGCCTTATTGTCGGATCGCCAGAAGAAGCTATTCAGGCGTTAAAAGCAGGAGTTCATCCGAAAGCCCTCCGATAAGGGAAAGGGAAATGGAACGAGAGCTTCAGTGACTATTTTTCTACCTGTTTCTCCATCATTTTCTGAAGAGATGCCATCATCTCCATCGGTAATGGAAAAACTATCGTGGAACTCTTCTCCCCAGCAATCTCGGTAAGCGTTTGCAAATAACGAAGCAGCAGCGCCTCAGGTTGTTTTGCAAGAACCTGCGCAGCTTCCAACAGGCGTTGCGATGCCTGCAACTCACCCTCGGCATGGATGATCTTTGCCCGTCGTTCACGTTCTGCTTCTGCCTGTTTGGCAATCGCCCTAATCATGCTTTCATTGAGATCGACATGTTTTATTTCGACATTGGCAACCTTGATACCCCAGGCTTCGGTTTGTTCATCCAGAATCTTCTGGATATCACTATTGAGCCTTTCACGGCTTGCCAGCATCTCATCCAGTTCATGCTGGCCAAGTACGGAACGTAAAGTAGTCTGGGCTAACTGACTGGTAGCAGCATTGTAATCCTCCACCTGAATGATTGCTCTTTGTGGATCAACTACACGGAAATACAGGACTGCGTTCACTTTCACCGAAACATTGTCACGCGATATGACATCCTGGCTGGGCACGTCCATGACAATGGTACGTAAATCGACTCGCACCATAGTTTGAATGATCGGAACAACAATTACCAGCCCCGGTCCTTTCACCTTCCAGAATCGCCCTAACAGAAATACGACGCCACGTTCATATTCACGCAGAACCTTGAAAGTACTCGCCAGGAAAAAAACAGCAAACCCCAAGGTCAATATAATCGTTGATACCATATCTATATCCATGCTAATTCTCCTCTGAATTATCCTGACGATAGACTTCCACTTGCAGCATCAGACCTTTCATTGCAGTCACCCTGACTTTCTGTCCACGATGTAATGGCACGTTGGATTTTGCTCGCCACAATTCCCCATGCACCCTGATCCATCCTTCACTATCGAAATCATCGGTCACTTCGCCAACATTGCCTATCAGTTCTTCCTTACCACTTACGACAGGGCGTTGTCTGGCTTTTATTGCCATACTCACTACCAGTAGAAAGAATCCTGCAGTCATCAGAGCAACCGTAGCAATCAGTGGGATGGAAATACCATAGCCCGGTATATCCATATCAAGTAACATGATAGACCCCATGACAAAAGCGATCATTCCACCAATTCCCAGCGCACCAAAACTCGGTACCAGCATTTCAGCCAGCATGAATACAATACCGAGAAAAATAAGCGCGAGTCCGGCATAATTGACGGGTAATACCTGAAATGCAAATAACGCGAGCAATAAACAAACTGCCCCCACCACACCAGGTATGATTGTACCTGGATTGGCGAATTCAAATATTAATCCATAGATACCAATCAGCATCAGAATATAGGCAATATTGGGATCCGTGATGATTGCCAGCAACCGCGTGCGCCAATCCTGCTCCAGCTGCTGGATATTGATTTTTTGCGTTGATAATGTTATTTCTTGTCCTTGTATGTTGATTATGCGTCCATCAATCTTGGTGAGCAAATCCGGAATATCAACCGCGATCAGATCAATCACATCCTCGCCCAGTGCTTCATTAGCTGTCAAGCTAACAGCTTCACGTACTGCTTTTTCTGCCCATTCCGCGTTGCGCCCCCGCATCTGAGCAAGTCCACGAATATAAGCAACCGCATCATTAACAATTTTTTTCGTCATGAGATCTTGCGCATCAGACTGTTCATGTTGACTATTTCCTGGTTTCTTATCAGATGAATCGGGAACACCAGGGAAACCGCCTATTTTTACAGGCGTAGCCGCACCCAGATTAGTGGCCGGCGCCATGACGGCAATATGACTCGCATAAAGAATATAGGTACCTGCGCTGGCTGCACGTGCTCCACTTGGAGCAACATAGCTGATAACCGGGACTGGGGAGGCAATGATTTCTTGAATGATCTCGCGCATGGAAACATCCAAACCACCGGGAGTATTGAGCCGAATGATAACAACCTGGGCATTCTGTATTGCAGCCGTGGCAAGACTGCGTTTGATATAGTCATGGCTGGCTGGGCCAATAGCGCCATCGACATCCAACCATAAGGCCGTGTTACTTGTCTGCGCAATCGCTGGACATAACCAGCATAAGAAAAACAGCAGGATAATGCTGAATTTGATTTTCAAGTAAAAAGAAGCGTGCTCACTTTCTTTCTCAGAACACATTGGATTGTTATCCGCTTAACCAGATTTTATGAAGGTACTCCCGGTTCAAAGCCAGCCATTGCAGCGCTATGATCGCGCTGGCTGAAATAATTTTCCCTGAACTTAATAATGCTAATACGCTATCCAGAGACATCACATGCACTTTGATATCTTCTCCCTCTTCCATTTTGCCATAAATCCCACCCATATCAGTTGAGTCGACCTTACCACAAAACAAAGCAATGCGCTCAGTCGTCCCGCCTGGGCTAACCAGATAATCATAGAGGGGAACAAGATCAAGGATATTGCAACCAGCTTCTTCTACAGCCTCCCTTCTCACAACTTCTTCTGCAGCTTCATTCGTTTCTATGATACCGGCTACAATCTCAAGTAGCCATGGTCCAGTAGCTATCGACATCGCCCCCACCCGAAATTGCTCGATCAATACGACTTGATCCTTTACTGGATCATAGGGAAGGATAGCGGCGGCGTGACCGCGCTCCAGCAATTCACGAGTAATGGGTTGACTCCAATCACCATTGAACAGACGGTGGCGCAAAGTATAACGCTCCATACGGAAAAAACCATGAAAGCACAGCTCTTTTCGTATAATTTCCACATCTGCTTCAGTCATACCCGATTCCTCGTCGATAAAATCGTTGAATTAACGCGAATATTTCATAAATTCGCGTGATGATCACGCAGGATTTTGATTAATAGGGAAGTTTTGAAAAAGAGTGGTGTAGTGATTCATACACCCGACTGAGCAAAATCTTTCTTATTAATTAAAAGACAAGTGAGGACACGTGCCAATTTATGAAATATTCGGGTTAAACTCCAGTTTACAAAAGTACCAAATTATTTCTATGGATGAGCTCGGATTCATCCACATAACCGAGAATGATCTGAATTTCATGACTCGGCTGTCGCATGATCTTTCGAGTCTCCCTGGCACTGTAATTGATTAGACCTCGCGCGATTTCATTCCCTTCCTGATCCAGGCAAGCCACTGCTTCTCCTCGCTCGAAATCACCCCTGACATCTACCACACCAATTGGTAATAAACTTTTTCCATCCGTGACAAGTGCTTTCATAGCGCCTGAATCGAGGACTACACTGCCACGGATTTGTAAATGGTCAGCTAGCCATTGCTTTCGTGCCACGAGGACTGGCATGTTGGATAGCAAACGAGTGCCAATTGCCTCACCTTGCGCCAAACGAACGAGCACGTTAACTTCTCTGCCCGATGCAATAAGGGTATGTGCGCCACTTCTCGCTGCACGCTTGGCTGCAATCACTTTGCTTTGCATGCCGCCACGCCCAATTTCGCTGCCAGCACCGCCCGCCATGGCTGCTATCTCAGGATCCCCGGCATTGGCTTCTTGGATTAATTTGGCATCCGTGTTTTTACGTGGATCACTGGTAAATAATCCGGTTTGATCAGTAAGAATCACGAGTGCGTCGGCTTCAGTAAGATTGGTAACCAATGCAGCCAAGGTATCATTGTCACCAAAACGTATCTCATCAATTGCAACCGTATCATTTTCGTTGATGATCGGAATGATATTCAGTTTCAATAAGGTAGTGAGCGTTGAACGGGCATTCAAGTAGCGCTTGCGGTTGGATAAATCATCATGGGTGAGCAATACTTGTGCCGTAAGCAATTCATACTGACCAAAACAGGCAGCGTATGCTTGCGCTAGCCCCATTTGCCCAACAGCAGCAGCAGCCTGCAGTTCATACAATGCAGTAGGGCGTTTTTTCCAACCCAGTCGCTGCATCCCTTCAGCTATGGCGCCTGAAGAAACTAATATGATTTCTTTCCCCATATCTTTAATCTGAGAAATCTGAGCAGCCCAACATGCGAGTGCATCATGATCAAGCCCCTGACCCTGGTTGGTGACAAGGCTACTCCCAACTTTGATAACGATACGACGAGCTTGTTGCAGTATTGATTGATTCATTATTCAATAGTCACCGCTAATTCTTGCTCGAGATAATTCATGATGGCATAAGTCAACGCATTGCACCCTTCACCTGATAACGCCGAAATCCCAAACCACTTGTCTTTCCATCCGAAATCAAGGATAAATTTATTACACAACGCATCGCGCTCTGTATCGGGCAGCATATCAATTTTATTTAGTACTAACCAACGAGGTTTCTGATAAAGAGTTTCATCATATTTCATGAGTTCTTCGATAAGCGCCCTCGCTTCATGAACGGGGTTGATGTGCTCATCTAATGGTGCAATGTCAATAACGTGAAGTAATAAACGCGTTCTTGCCAGGTGTTTCAGGAAACGATGTCCAAGTCCTACCCCTTCTGCAGCGCCTTCTACCAAACCAGGAATATCCGCCATGACAAAGCTTCGATCTTGGCCCACTCGTACTACACCCAGATTTGGGTGGAGCGTCGTAAATGGATAATCTGCCACTTTGGGGCGCGCTGCCGATACTGCCCGAATCAAGGTTGATTTTCCAGCATTTGGCATTCCCAAAAGTCCAACATCTGCTAATACCTTGAGTTCCAACTTTAGCTCAAAAGCTTGCCCAGGTTCACCATAGGTAAATTGCCTTGGCGCTCGATTAGTACTGGATTTGAAATGGATGTTACCTAGCCCTCCTGCTCCACCTTTAGCCAATAGTATTTTTTGTTGATGATGTTGCAGATCCGCGATGATTTCTCCAGTAACCATATTGGTAATCATTGTTCCTACCGGCATACGCAGAATAATATCGTCTGCACCTTTACCATAACAGTCTGACCCGCGCCCCTTTTCCCCTTTCTTAGCACGGAATATTGGCGTGAACCGATACTCAACAAGAGTATTAATATTATGGTCAGCAATCGCATAAATGCTGCCACCATGCCCGCCATCTCCGCCGTCTGGCCCGCCCTTAGGAATAAATTTTTCCCGGCGGAAACTGGCTATGCCATCACCTCCATCACCTGCGAATACTTGGATCTTCGCTTCATCAATGAATTTCATAAATCTGTCTTAATCGAGCAACGATTCTGAGCACAACAATAAATAAGAATAATGCTAGAAAGCAAGCATTGCCAATAAAAAAAGCCCCATCATACTGAATGGGGCTTTTTTAGAATTTGGTGAGTTTAAGCGGGTATAACTGATACAGTTTTGCGCTTATATACACTTTTTATACCAAATAGAACCTTACCTTCAATTTTCGCGTATAACGTATGATCCTTACCAATTCCAACATTGTCGCCAGGATGAAACTGAGTACCACGTTGACGAACAATAATGCTTCCAGCCTTAATCAGCTCTCCCCCAAAACGTTTTACCCCTAGTCTCTTGGAATGAGAATCGCGTCCATTTCGCGAGCTACCACCTGCTTTTTTATGTGCCATGCAATCCCCTTGCTTCTGTTATTTACGCTGAAATACCTGTAATCTGTATTTCAGTATAATTTTGTCGATGCCCTTGATGTTTCTGATAGTGTTTGCGACGACGCATCTTAAAAATGCGTATTTTATCGTGCCGCCCATGTCCTATAACAGTCGCACTAACCTTTGCACTATCAAGAAATGGCTTTCCAACTGAAATATTTTCACCTTCAGAAACCATCAATACTCGATCAATTACTAAATCGCTGCCAGCTTCTACCGCTAACTGCTCTATTTTCAGTTTATTGCCGACTTCTACACGATATTGTTTTCCGCCAGTTTTTATTACAGCATACATATCCTATTCCCTATTCATCCTCTTTCTTATACTTTAAAATTATACAATTCTATGAGGATCTTGTGTGACAAATATTTAATATCTATTTACACCATCTAGCTTGACACTTAAGCCGAGACATTTCTACCATAGTTATTTCTTCAAGGGGTTGTTGTGCCAATCGAACGTATTAGAAGCTTTATTGCTCAGGACATGAGCGCTGTTAATGCTGTTATACAACAAAAGCTTCATTCTCAGGTCGCGCTTGTTCACCAGGTAAGTGAGTACATCATTCACAATGGAGGCAAACGACTGCGACCAGCTTTGGTTATTTTGTCTGCTGGTATCTTTGGTTATTCTGGGCAATATCACCATCATCTAGCTGCGGTAGTTGAATTCATTCATACGGCAACACTGTTACATGATGATGTAGTAGACGAATCTCAGTTGCGGCGTAATAAAGCTACTGCAAATGCTTTGTTTGGTAATGCAGCCAGCGTATTAGTGGGGGATTTTCTCTATTCACGCGCCTTCCAGATGATGGTGGAAGTAAACAACATGCGCGTGATGCAGGTGCTATCTGATGCCACTAATATCATTGCTGAAGGTGAAGTACTACAATTACTTAATTGCAGAGATCCTAATGTAGAAGAAGAAAATTATCTACGTGTCATTCGCTTCAAAACCGCCAAGCTTTTTGAGGCTGCTGCACGCCTGGGGGCAATCCTTGGCAATGCCACTCGATCCGAGGAAGAGGCTTTAGCAGTTTACGGAATGCATCTAGGCACAGCATTCCAATTGATTGATGATCTGCTTGATTATTCCGGCGATCATCAGGATACCGGTAAAAACCTAGGTGACGATCTTGCAGAAGGCAAACCAACACTCCCCCTGATTTATGCCATGCGCACAGGCTCAGAAAAGCAAGCAAGCGTCATACGCGAGGCCATTAAAACAGGTGGAGAAAGCGGATTCCAGACTATTCTAGAAATTATTCAGGAAACAGGCGCTCTTGCCTATGCAAAGCAACGTGCACAAAATGAAGCGGAGATGGCTTCGGAAGCTATCGCAATGCTGGCTGATTCTAGCTACAAGGAATGTTTGTTACAATTGGCTTATTTCGCCGTAACGAGAAATCACTGATGCAACTTAGCTAATTCTCTTCTCCTCGGTGCCATCAAAATAAGCTTGAGATAAAGCTCGACACATCTAATGCAGGTTTACAAGATATTTCACGGGGTGTAGCTCAGCCTGGTAGAGTACTGCGTTCGGGACGCAGGCGTCGGAGGTTCAAATCCTCTCACCCCGACCAACCCTTAATAAAGAAGCAATCTTCCAATCATGCTGCCCTCCCCTTATATTATTCAACGAAGACAAGGAGTAAAATTAAAAACTTTGGAGTAATCATGCAACATCTTGAAGAAGTCAAAAACATCTTAGCTGATGTCCTCAGCCTAGGAGAACGTAAAAATTCTCTTAAAGAAGATTCGGTCTTACTTGGAAATATTCCGGAACTGGATTCAATGGCAGTCATCAATATCATTACTGCCTTGGAAGAGTATTACGATATTTCAGTGGATGACGATGAAATCAGCGCTAAAACTTTTGCAACGCTTGGTAGCCTGACCCACTTTGTTGAACAAAAGCTGTCCCAATGAAAGAAGCATAGAAAGTCCTCCTGCAGAGCTTTTTCCTGAAAACTGAGCATGGGGAGCGATTTTGTCTTTACTACGAACCCACCAGAAATATGCCCATTCACGGTATGGTTAACCCGAATATTTCATAAATTCGCGTGATGATCGCGCAGGATTTTGATTAATAGGGAAGTTTTGAGAAAGAGTGGTGTAGTGATTCATACACCCGATTGAGCAAAATCTTTCTTATTAATCAAAAGACAAGTGAGGGCACGTGCCAATTTATGAAATATTCGGGTTAAATTACCTTCGGCAAAGTCCGGCGGTAATTTAACATCTATGTCCCAGGAATTGATCAGGTATCAGCCTGATTGCTTGCCTCGGTATGAGATTGACGGCGCAGAAAGTGTTTCGCTTTTCTGGCGATCTTGATTAATATCATTCGGAAATTGGATCGCTCAACCCATGACCAATAAAGAGTGCGTGTTGATTTCGCCAAGGATCTTTTATAACGCGCATCACCCGCCATGAAGTCGTATTCAATAAAACCGCGCTCCCAGTAATTCTGGACAGCAAGATAATGCGTAACCAGGCCTGGTTTAATTTTTGGATCTGCTTCGTATGCAAAGCCTGATTGATAAAAATAGACTTTGCCATCCAGTAGAAAGTTATAGATATAGCCGACTGTTTGATCTCCTGCTGAAACACGGAGAAGTTCGACAGCTCGCTCTGGCAGCAAGCGTTGTATTAAGGCTTTGTGAAAGTGAATAAAACGTGGCGACCGGAAACCGCCCGGCTGGCCACGTCGCGTCCATGCTGCCCGATGCAGATCCGCAAGTGCATCCAGATATTTCAGACTTTCATCAAGATTTTGGGCTACATCAATCCTCAGCGACCCTCTCTCCTCGTATAACTTGATGCTTCTTCGAATCTGCGTGCGCGTGTTGGAGGAAAAGTATCTATCCAGACTGTCATTTCCAAGCGATTTGAGGTCAATATAGGGACTTTTCTTATCTATCAAACGCCACTCACCAGGCAACGCGCGGGTTTGCAAACGTGCGATAAGAGAGGATTCTGTGTATCCCGCCAGATAAAGTTGATCCCATGATTGCTGTGCTAGATAGGAGGCCAGTGAATCCAGAATAAATTCCTCATAACCCGGCTGGCAAAGCACATCGTTGTATTCAATAAAAGGGGCGTTCTCGTCTATTTCAGCGGCAGTATTTAAAATCGCCAGTCTTATGGGAAAAGGCCCAAGCTTTGCGGGGCGGAATAGCAGAATAACTCCTGCTATGCAAATATCATTCTGCCACCAAGAGAGCGATCTACCGCTGAAATCCATGCCATAGATATCCAGCCAGGTCTGCATCCATTGCGGTGAAAGAAAAATGCTGCCTGCTTGCACCTGGCCAAAAAGCTTGGACCACCATACTGGGGGGCCGGAAGTTGGGTTGAAGGCCTCCTCCCTTAATTTAGGTTCCACTAGATTTTTATTAATCTCATTAAGCATAAATACCGTAGGGCGCCTCCTGGCTCGATATACCATACATAGAGTCGGCCGCCCTGAGTAGCGATGCGGTCCATTTGTCTGAGCACGCAACCATAATAACTATTGTGATTATAAATATACTCGACTGCATCACTTGAAGTAGCTTTTGCTTTGCGGAATTATGCATCAAATACTGTCCAGTAGTTGTGCAAATTCGCGAGTTCGCTCACGCCTAGAAGTTGTCTCGACGGCGCTGGGTACAGGCGTCATGCCTTCAACATCGGCACGCATAAATCGCTCCAATAAATCCACTATATCAGATGGCTGATTAAGCCGGGCAATGGATCGGATACCCGCTTTTATCAGCGTCTGAGCAGTATCGCCTTCCGGCTCCGCAAGAGCGATGATTGGACGATTGCAACGAAAATACTCATAGAGTTTGGCAGGAATTTGATAATTACAGATGGCAGCCTGCATAATTAGTAACGCATCTGCCCTGGACATCTCAGCTAACGCCTCCCGGTATGGGAGGGGAGGTAATATTTCCACAAGTGATTGCAATTGATACTTTTCCACCAGAACCTGTATAAGGGATTCATGAACTGGCGCGCGAAAGCGAATCTGGAATCTTGAAGCATCAATTTTACCCAGATCACGCAGCTTGGCTATTGCTTGAAACAGATGACTGGGATCGCGCTCCTTTGGATAGACAATTCCGCTGTGTAGGATAGTAAGTTTACCGACATTTAAAGGCAAACTACTGGATTCAAGGCCGGTAAACGCCTCCTCATCATAACCATTCTCGATGCAAACCAACTGACCGCGATAATCAGGATATTGCTGAGCATAAAATCGCACTGCTCCGGGTGTGGTGAATGTGCATTTGGCTGCGCATGAAAAAACTTTATGTTCAACACGTTTAAAACTCCGCCATAGTCGAGGATCGCTCGGATCCCCATCTTGAGCCATCGGATCCCTAAAATCGGCAACCCAAGAAATGCCAGAAAGACGATGTAATGTATGCGCAATAAGATGCGCCGTGGCAATAGGATAAGTCGACCAAATGACGTCCGGTTTGTAGCGAGAAATCAATCTCATTCCATATAGAACAGCGCCTGGCCACCAACTTAACCAGCGGTCAGGGCGTGAGGTTACGGCCAGGTAGCGTCCCCGGATCGAGAGGCTTCTAGCTGCGTCGAATGCGGGTGCTCTCGCTAAAACACAATTCTGTGGAATATCTTTTAATTGATCATTACTCGTTTGCACATAGGCGTTGGCAGTAGTGGTAAGCACAAGTGGCTGCCAGCCAAACTCAGGAAGGTACCTTGCAAATCGTAAAGTTCTTTGAATACCACTACTCCCCGCCAAGGGTGGAAAATGGTAGGCAATCATCAATACCCGCTTCACAAAAAGACCTCAAAAAATCACTGAATGCACTTCAATCTGAACAGAATCTCCAATTAAGGTTTGCTTTGCTCCCAATTGTTGCAGATACAGGCGTCTTAGTTTCAGTAACATAGCTGTGTTCGATAAATCAGGCTGGGATGGCATATTAGCCGCCTTCTTTCTGTAACTGCTTCAGACCATGTTTAGGAATATCCCTAAGCAATTAGCATGAGCGATCATTTATATTCCAGCATGATTTACAACCCGGAAGAACATCAGATACCGCAGATCAGATTCAATATCCAATTTCTTGAGATACTGGATGATCTGGTTACTTCCATGTATGGGATCAATCCGCCTTTGAAAATTTTAATCGTATTCTTGTTGCTTTCTATTGATTTGATTTTAAATAAATCAATCGCCTAACTGTTGCAGGTAAACCAACGATCCAGCTGCTTTATTTAATTATACGATTGCCCCACCCTTGTGCCCATATGACACAAAACGTGTGCTTCAGTCACCAGCGACCAACATCTCTAGCGTGAATAGAAGCTGTCATTCGCTCTCCAGAAATTTATCGATATTATTTATACCTCCACTGAGATCTATTGAATTTCAGTGGAGGTATAGTATATCTTCTTGGTGCTATCATCTTTGGAGTTGTTTTGACTGCCCTCCTTAAATCAAATTTAGAATATCACAGAAGTGACATTAGAGCCAATGTTACGGCCTCTTCTCTTTAAACGCATCTCACATTGAAAAAGACTGGAGCTTTATTTAGATCAGATAAAACAGTAAACTTGACTGAGATTATCCCGCAAACAGAAGATATATGAAAAAAACACTTCGCATTTGCTTATTCATATCACTCGTATTAATTTCACCCATGCTTGCAGCAATGGAAGAAAATTATTGCGGTGAATTGCATGGCCATCATTTCGGTCCTTTTGATTATCTAAACAGGTTTAATCTTAAAGGTCAACTTGATGTCGTAGAACAGTATCACTTTAATTCAGATGTTGAAAATTTAATCAGTGGCATGTCAGCATCAGTCGGAGCGGATTTAGACTACACCTTGCGCGCCTGGCCAAATCATCATAGAGCATTAACTGCTTTGGCAAAACTCTCTCTCAGAGATAAAACCTCCCGCCCTCGTGGAACAAAGTGGCCTGTTGAGTGTTATTTTGACCGTGCCATTCGCATGAGATCAGATGATGGAACGGTTCGAATGATATATGGTGGCTATTTATCGAAAATTGAAAAACCCAATCAAGCTATTGAACAGCTGGAAATTGCAGTAAAACTGATGCCAGATAGCGCAACAGCTCATTACAATCTTGGTTTATTGTATTTTGATAAAAAGAACTATAGTAAAGCTAAAGTGCATGCAGAAAAAGCTTACGCGCTCAATTTTCCCTTACCTGGTCTTAGAAATAGATTAAAAAAGATTGGTAAATGGTCGGACTAGAGAGGAGATTCACATAATCAGTGGGAAGCGTCTACAAAAGCCAATCCAGCTTTCAGAAAATCGAAAATTACCTACCTGTAAAGTTACCCGCATTTTTGCAATGTACTCATACTTTAGCGGGTAACACCATGAAAAATATTTCGACAATACTTACCAGCAGCACATCAGAAAACACGACTGCTTTATTTTCAAAGATAGTTGTTGAACGTAACGACGGAAGAACTTACCTTTTACGAACGAATTGATCGTCAGAACAACTAATAGCGATAACTGCACCATGAGTTCATCATGGTCTGGTGAAACGAGTCGTTAGCAAGTCTTAAAGCTCTACCGTAAAAGGCAAGTTTACCTATCAACGAATCCACCGCACCCGCTGGCAGGGTCAACGTAATATCTACGAGACTGAGGCTTGCGCGGATCAGAAGCAGGTTATTGAATTCTTCGGTCATGGTTCGCTAGCCAAGAAATTGTATGAAGAAGCGGGCATTGATGCATCAATTGATTGGGATGATGAAGCGCAATCATGAGCCAATCTACAGAATTAAATGAGAGTGGGTTAAGGATAATGTGGTGCTTTCATGTTATCAACATACACTATTAACAGGTTGTCAATGGCGGCAATTGCTACGTGAGTTTCCGGCCTGGAGCGCGGTTATTACTATTTTTACTGCTGATTGCGTACGGAACATGGGAACATCTCCCTCATTTGTTGCGCTCACATCTGCGAGAAAAATACGGACGCCATAAGCACCCGACGGCAAGTTGTCTGGACAGTCAAAGCGTCAAATGCACTGCGGTTTCCGGGTAACGTGGTTATGATTCTGGCAAGAAGGTCAATGGTCGTAAACGCCACATTCTGGTAGACACACTGGGGTTACTGTTAACGGTTGTAGTAACCATTGTCATTGTGCAGGACCGTGATGGTGTTCGCTTACTGTTGCGTCATCTGCCGGGTAGTAGTGGTGTTACGCCCCAAGAAAATCAGGAAACTTGTATTGCTGCCCCGTTGCTGGAGGGTAGAACGCACCTTCAGCTGACTGAACCATTCACGCCAACTCAGCAAAAGCTACAAGCGTCTCGCGCGCGCATCAACAAAACTTGGGTTTACATCGCCCATGACCCGTATTATGTTGAGGCGACTAACTTAAAATAGAAGTTTCCAAACAGCTTCTAAGAGCCTGTTCAAAGTCTTTGTAGTAACAATGCCAAGAAAGCAAGATGGACGAACTGTAGGCTAGTGTTGAGCTTGCGTTCACAATTTTTCCATAGCCGCCGGCATTTTTCCAACCATGCGAAAGAGCGTTCTACCACCCAGCGTTTCGGCATCACAGAAAACATGTGTAATTGATTGCGCCGAGCAATCTGCACAGTTGCGCCAATTGTGGTCTTCACTGCTTCAGCGAACGGTTGTCCCACATAACCGCCGTCAGCCAATACACTTTGCACTCTATCCAGGTTCGTCTTGCACCGATCCATCGCCTGCAACGCTCCCTTGCCGATCAGTGACCTCCGCCGTAGTGACTGCAATTGCATGTGGCAACCCCTGCGTATCCACCGCAATATGGCGTTTGATACCCGAAACCTTCTTGCCCGCGTCATAACCCTTTTGGTTCGCCGTATCCGTGTTCTTCACACTCTGCGCGTCTATGATCAAATATGACGTGCAGGCGTTGCGCCCCTGTCTCATACGGGCCGCGCCAACCTGATTTTTTAAGTGCCTGCTCCAGCAGGCTCACTCCATCTTTATCCGGCTCGCTCCAAATAGCAAAGTACGAATGGACCGTACGCCACTTCGGAAATTCGCTTGGCAACATGCGCCACTGGCAACCACTCTTGAGTAAATACAACACCGCACAAAATACTTCGTATAAATCGATTCGACGCGGACTGGTCTTCTTGCGCGCACTTTCCAGCAGCGAGCGAATCTGCTCGAATTGTTCGCGACTGATATCGCTTGGATAACGTGTTCTCATCCTGCAAGTACCACACTTTTTCCGTCAAACCAAATGACTTTGAACAGGCTCTAAGAAAATGAAGCGTTTTGCAAAAGTCTCAGACCGTGAAGATTCAGGTAGAATGAGATGGTTAGGTTCGTGTGGCCGGCCAACAACAAGCAATTGAGAAATCTGATATATACAACAAGCCATAGTGAATATTTTATAGAGGAAAATTTTAGATGAATTTTAAATATAGCGTCGTTTGTATTATTGGCCTTAGTATCGCTCTGATCGGTTGCGACGGAGTTCCCGAAGCCGATGCAGTAAATTGTTCGGGGAAAGGAATGGAGAAAGCACTTACAGCTTTTAAAAACGACGAAGCTGGACGGCAAGCATTTATCGATCAATGCAATGCTTTGAACAAAGAAAATTAAACATACCACTAGAAATTCAAGTCCAATTTCGGGAATGGTTTCTAGAACTTTGAAAAAGCTGCGGTTGATGTCAGTTTCAACGAACAGCGGATCCAGTTTTAGCAGACTTTCATCAGATCATACATTTGACATGAACAGATTGAAAAGAAGGAAAAAGAATGTCAAATGTAAGGTCTGGCACTAAATTTTTTGCCCTACGCGAGCTGATTCTCTACCTCACCTTGCAGGATTGGGAACAAGGCCGCCGTCAGCCCAGTGGTGCAGCCAAAACACTGATTGCTATTGCTGAGCGCCGTCCTGATGTATTGAAGGAAATCACTGCTTAATCAACCAAGCCATGAACTTTTTGTTCTTGAAGATTATGTTGATAATCCTGTGGCTTTGACCCGCATCAAAGCGAATATATATATCAAGCCTAGTTTGAAGGACTGGCATATTTACTCGTTCGAAATATGCGTTTTTGTGGTTAATGCGACAAAACCAACTTTTCTCGACTTGGCCAGTTAACTTCTCGAACGGAAGTTTCACTTTTCCCACTATGTACGCTACCGAACAGTGGTTATTAAATAATTCTGCTATTGTGATTTTTATAGTGAGGCCAGAAGTGGTTGGTTATATCGCTTTACCTAATGTTTGGGTGTTTTTGGGGAAACCGGAATCTGACAAAATTAAGAACAGGAGATTTTGACATTGGACAAAATGATTCATTCTGTCTAGTCATTTTTAAAGCTAAATTTCTGTTCGATTCAAACCAAGTGCCTCAATCTCCCTCAAAGAGGGAACTGAGGAGAAGATTAACTAACAAAGTGCAATCTATAGCTGAAAGAAGTATAAATGAATCTTTAAAGCTCTCTTCAAAGGAGGAGATATGAAACATAAATCATTACTTGATTATAGCGTCGACATTGACTTGAAAGACGTATTTCGAGAGATAGTTTCGGTAAATGCTTATTATAGAGAGCCGAAAAAAAGAGCTTTTGAACCCGAACATGAAATGGATGACCAGTTGGAAGTCGAGCTGGAAATAACAAACACTTATCCCTCTTGGTTTCAATAAGTTGCATGATGATGCATTAAATTGTTCTCAATAGGCATTGCCGTTCTGGTATGCCAGAGCCCGTACATTCTCTGAAATTCGAGGAATTAGAAACTATGAATCTATCACAATTTCGTCCGTTCACCGAATTATTAATCTGCACATCGCTGCTGGCGTGGGCGTGCTTAACTACAGCGCTTGCGCAGGAAACCCAAATTCCACTCGAGTCTCAAAAGAAGCAGATCGAGCTCGATAGACAGCAGCTCGAGCTGGATAAGAAGCAGTTGGAGTTGCAACGCAAACAACTGCAGATCGAAGAAGCCGCCCGCAAGGAGCTTCAGCTAAAGGAAACCGAAAAAACCGTCACCATGAAACTCGAAGGCGACGTAGTTTTTGATTTCGGTAAAGCCGAGATCAAGTCCAAGGCGGAGCAGACTCTCGACAAGGTCGGGACAGTGATCTCACAGTTCCCCGAGGGCAAGGTGCTCATCGAAGGATACACCGATTCCAAAGGCTCGCAGAGAGTAAACCTTGAGCTTTCAAACCGGCGCGCCCAGGCGGTGAAAGACTGGCTCGTTAGAAAGAAAGGCATTGCCGAATCGATCATTACGACCAGCGGCTTCGGTGAGACGAAGCCCGTTGCGCCGAACACCAACCCCGACGGTAGCGACAACCCCCAGGGTCGACAGCAGAACCGGCGCGTCGAGATCACGGTCGAAAAGAATTAAGCGAAAGTTCATTGGCGCCGAACCAGGCTCTGTTGCAAAAAACAAGAAGAGTAGAATACTGTTGTATTTTCCAGATAGATTCTCAATGGGAGATTTCAAATGGCGTCGTTATCAAAACGATGTGATCCTAAGTTGTGTTCGGTGGTACTGTAAATAGGGGATTAGTTATTGCGAGCTGGAAGAAATGATGCTGGATCGTCTCCGAGGCGATGAGACCCGAGCCGCACCTGGCCGTGCGAGCCTGGTTGAACGAGCAGGCCGCTGAGACACTGGACAGATACAGCGTGACGCTGGCGGAGCTGTTGTATGGTATTGCGGTACTTGCCGGACGGCAAGCGCAAGAACATACTAACTCGTACCCTCGATGGCTTGATGGAGCTGTTCGAGGATCGCGTGTTGCCGTTCGACACAGACGCAGCGCGCCACTCTGCCGAACTGGCCGTGACGGCCAAAAACGGCGGGCGGGGTTTCCCGACGGTTCTGTCGCATTAACCTCATATCCAGTTGAATGGAAGAGGAGGATACTCCACTCGGGAAGGACACATTCAGCTTAATGGCATGGGTGGTTGGTATAAGTGAAAAAACATAACGGATCACACCGGTTCTACATGCAGTTTGATGCCAAGCGCTTTAATCACCTTTAAAATAGTATCGAAGCGTGGTTTTGCTCCGGGCGTAAGTGCTGTCAATGACGGAGCAAAAAGGTACCAGCATAGCGCGCGAAAAGTGTACCAGTTAGGTTAATAAAAAAGAGGGATTTAACCTCTGGTTTTAGCGC
>NZ_FNPQ01000065.1:0-9552 GCF_900107335.1 Nitrosomonas sp. Nm58
TGCGTATGTTATCGGTTGTCAGACGTAGTGCAGTCAAGGCAAGAACACAAACCATCAATCAACTCAGATCGTTATTAATCAGTGCACCGGATGATCTGCGTGAACGACTCTGGAAAACCAAACCGGAAGAATGCGTAGCAGGCTGTGCACGACTTCGGAAGGCAAAAGCCAATGTTTTGTATAAAACATTAGCTGCAACACTTCGTTTGCTGGCCAAACGCTGGCTAATCCTTTCAGCAGAACTAAAAGAGATCGATGTGACGCTTGATCGTTTGACAAGTCAATCAGCGAAGCGCCTTCTAAATCAGTTTGGAGTCGGGCCGCAAACG
Organism: Nitrosomonas sp. Nm58; assembly: GCF_900107335.1. NCBI lineage: Bacteria > Pseudomonadati > Pseudomonadota > Betaproteobacteria > Nitrosomonadales > Nitrosomonadaceae > Nitrosomonas > Nitrosomonas sp. Nm58. The sequence continues at coordinate 330 of NZ_FNPQ01000065.1, forward strand.
GCAGCGACACTTATTGCCGTAGCGGGAGATAATCCAGAACGTTTAAGGAATGAAGCGGCCTTGGCTGCGTTATGTGGAGTAAGTCCACTGCAGACTTCCTCTGGAAAAACTATCCGCCATCGATTAAATCGAGGAGGCAATCGATCTGCAAACAACGCGTTATGGACAATCGCGATGGTACGTATGCGTAGCGAACCAAGAACCCAAAGTTATGTGGCACGACGCGCTGCTCAAGGGATGTCAAACAAAGAAATTCAACGCTGCCTGAAGCGTTACATTGTTCGTGAACTGTATCCGCTTATTCTCGCAGATTTATCTGATGCTGCTGCAATTACTTGACATAGGAGCGTCAACGGTGTGCCACGAAGGCGCAAAGAAGGACGCAGTCCTTCGAGCAGCTATGTTGCATGAGAGATGAGGGTAGGCCCCTCGAAGTCTGGTTACAGGACTCGGCTTCAAACCACCACGAGCTGCTTCGATCAAAAGTCGCGGTAGTGAACGTCGTTGGAAAAGGCACTTGAAAGTGTCAGGTACGAATTAAGCAGATGAACGCAAGTGAACAGTCGATGACATGTCGAAAAGCAAACCAACCAACGTCAAAACCGGATAGCGTTGTTGATCCGGGACAGACCCTGAGGTATCCCCACAAAATATCATTAAGAAACAATGTATTGTTGGATGGAATTCAGATAAAAATAAGATCAAGCCGGTCTGAGCATAAAATTTCTTTCTAAAATAATAACCTGGAAGGATAAATTTATGTCGATTATTGAACTGCTGCATAACTTATTGAAAGAAAAAGTTCCCGGCATTCATGCTACCCGTCTCCAAGCTCTGATGGCTGCTGTTCAGGCTGGTTTGAAAGGAGCGTCTGTATCGATTACGCAGCTCGGGCGGTCGCTTTCCGGACCTGCCTATATCAAACACAAAATCAAGCGTATGGATCGCTTAGCCGGCAATTACCATCTCAACAGCGAACGCATGGAGATATACGGTGCTATGACCCGATGGCTATTGCAATCCCTGCCCATGCCCTTGATCCTTATCGACTGGTCGCCCCTGACAACAGATCAGCATCAGCAACGCTTACGAGCGGCTTTGCCTACGGGAGGGCGTTCCGTTACCTTGCACGAAGAAATTCATCCCGTTAAGAAACTGGGCAACCGTCGGATACAGCAGCGATTTCATTGCCTGAGTCAACCGGCCTAACGATTGGCTGGCGGCAAAGTCACTCTACGCTAAAGCCACTCGAACACCCAAGTGCTTAGGCTCGGCCCGTTGGGCACGTAGCCATCCGCTAAACGGTGAGCTGATGATTTTTTATAGGCCCGCTAGAGGTCGTAAACAGCTGACCGCCCAACATCATCCAAGCAAATCCAGTGCCAGTCGTAAACATGCCAAACGCGAAAAAGAGCCTTGGCTTCTGGTTGTATCTCCCTCGCTAAAAGCGTTTTCTGCAGTGTGGATCGTGGATTATTATCGAAGCCGTATGCAAATTGAGGAAGGCTTGCGAGACACCCAAAGTACACATTATGGTTTGGATTTTACCAGCGAAAGTCGGATTGAAGCCGAACGCCGAGCCAACCTGTTATTAATTGCCGCGCTCATCATTTTTGCGCTTTGGCTTACGGGGATATGTTTAAAAGGGACTGATATCGAGCGGCACATTAAGGTCAACAGCGATAGCTTGCCGCTATGTCGTTTTTGAATTATCCGCCTCAATGTTGGAGCAGGCGCAAGCCCTTTTAGTAGATTACTTCGATTCATTGGAGAGAGGGTAAATTCGTGGGGATACATCAGGGCATAACCCAATTATTATGCCGAATGGGCTATGTCTATAAAAAACTAAAGCTGGTACCAGGTAAGGCTGATACCGAGAAACAATGCGCTTTTGTGGAATGCTATGAAGAACTCAAGGCAAGCAAAGCACCTGAAGACCCCATTTATTTCATGGATGCCACTCATCCCCATCATAATCCGGTAACCAGCTACGGATGGATCAAACGTGGTCAGGATCGCGAAATTCGAAGCAACATCGGTCGGCAACGACTGAACATTAACGGCGCGATCAATACAGTTAGCCTACAGACCATCATACGCTATGATGACACCATCAACGCGCAATCGACTATCCAATTGTTTCAGCAGATCGAGGCACACCATCCAACAGCAGCGCATATTTACATTATTTGTGACAATGCGCGTTATTATCGATCCCAACTGGTCAATGATTATCTTAATGGCTCAAAAATAAAAACTCGTATTTTTGCCGCCATATGCACCTAACCTAAACTTAGCGTGAAAGAACCCATACTGAAGGCGAGCGCACCTCTGGCCGGCGAAGGCCATGATACGATGAGTCATTATCAGGTTCTGGCTTGTTTGCGATGTCAACCAGTACGCTGAAAAAACAGCATAGATAGTAAAGGCTGTTACCGTGACAACATATTTGCGGAGCAACTATGGCAAATGGCGAAATATGAGTATTTATATATTCTGGAATTTGATAGTTTAAAGGAGATAAAGCAAAGTTTAATTCAGTGGTTTGACTGGTATAATCAAGAATGTTTTCATCAAAATCTTGATAACTAAATACCTGATGAAGTCCGCTATCAAACTCAATCAAGCAATTTTTTAAGCTACCTGGGTTTGATTAATTAACCATGTTAGACTTTAATTTAATCTCAGATTGCCCAGTTAAAGAAAACTACTCTACAGATCCTTTTCGACTACGCCACAGTACCCCAACACTTTGTAAGCTTTGGACAAATAACCTATTAAAGGGTAGAATTCTGGCTTCTTGTAATAGGTCAATTAACAAAACTAAAACTGGAGAAAATTATATGGCAGTCACAACCGAGCAAAAAGCCCAGGTGATGAATGACTATCAAAGAGCCGCAGGAGATACTGGTTCTCCTGAAGTACAGGTAGCACTTTTGACTACTCGCATCAATGATTTGATCAATCACTTTAAAGCACATGCTAAAGATCATCATTCCCGCCGTGGCTTACTTAGAATGGTAAGTCATCGACGTAAATTACTTGATTACTTGAAAAAGAAGAACAGCGGTCGTTATCTTGCGCTAATTGAACGCCTTGGTTTACGCAAATAATTAACTTATTAGTTTTCTTTTCTAGCTCAGAGGAGCTTTAAGTAACTATTTAAACATTTTTAGCTAAATAATAAAAATAGGTTATAGCGCAGGGAAATAACCAGTCAAACAAGGATGATTACATCAATAAAGAAGGATTGCTAATTGAAACTGATCAAGAAAAGTATTACCTACGGTCGCCATAGACTTATTTTGGAAACCGGAGAAATTGCGAGACAAGCTCATGGTGCAGTAATGGTTACGATGGGTGACACAGTCGTATTGGTTACCGTTGTCGGAGATAAAAATACAAAACCTGGACAAGACTTCTTTCCATTAACCGTTGATTATCAAGAGAAATTCTATTCTGCAGGTCGCATTCCAGGTAGTTTTTTTAAACGTGAGGGTCGTCCTTCCGAGAAAGAAACACTCACCTCAAGATTGATTGATCGTCCTATCCGCCCATTATTTCCTGCTGGTTTTTATAATGAAGTCCAGATTGTTGCAACGGTTTTATCATCCGAAAGTGAAGTAGATGCTGACATACCCGCAATGATTGGAACTTCTGCTGCGTTGGTGCTTGCAGGCATTCCATTTGATGGCCCTATTGGGGCTGCTCGCATTGGTTATATCAATGATGAGTATGCACTTAACCCAACCACCACCGAGCTTAAGCAAACCCAGCTCAATTTAGTTGTAGCTGGAACACAGCAAGCGGTTTTAATGGTTGAATCAGAAGCAACAGAGCTATCCGAAGAGATCATGTTAGGCGCTATTATGTATGGTCATGAGCAAATGCAAGTGATCATTGATGCCATTAATGAATTCGCTGATGAAGCTGGCGTTACCGCATGGGACTGGAAATCAGCTGAGAAAGATCCTGTGTTAATTGAAAAAATTACACAATTGGCAGAAGCAGATTTGCGTAATGCATTCCAATTAAAACAAAAGCAAGTTAGAACTGAAACCATTAAAGAAATTTGGCAACGAGTCTACACAGAATTAGGTGTAGGTACGGAAGAAGGTCCAGACGAACAATCAGTCAAAGAGATCGGGTTTGAGCTTGAATCTCTGATCGTTCGCACTCGGATTCTCGATGGAGAACCACGCATAGATGGACGTGGAACAAGGACTGTACGCCCTATCTTCATACGCCATGGCGTGCTACCACGTACGCATGGCTCGGCACTATTTACTCGAGGTGAGACACAGGCTCTGGCTGTAGCTACATTGGGAACCGCTCGTGATGAGCAGAAAATGGATACCTTACAGGGGGATTATACAGAGCGCTTCATGCTTCACTACAATATGCCTCCTTTCGCCACAGGAGAAATTGGGCGGGTCGGCACTCCAAAGCGGCGTGAAATAGGACATGGGCGCCTGGCAAAACGTGCATTGGTAGCAGTACTTCCTCCACCTGAAGAATTCGGTTACTCGTTAAGGGTGGTTTCCGAGGTAATGGAATCTAATGGCTCTAGCTCCATGGCATCAGTCTGCGGTGGATGCCTTGCATTGATGGATGCAGGAGTACCCTTAAAAGCCCACGTGGCAGGTATTGCCATGGGTCTGATTAAGGAAGGAAATCGCTTTGCTGTACTTACCGACATTCTTGGTGACGAAGATCACCTGGGTGATATGGATTTTAAAGTAGCGGGCACCGAAAAAGGTATTACTGCACTGCAAATGGATATAAAAATTCAAGGAATCACCAAGGAAATTATGCAGGTAGCCTTGCTGCAGGCTAAAGAAGGTCGCTTGCATATCCTGGACATTATGAAGCAGGCTCTTCCTGCAACCCGAGAAAATATCTCGACACACGCTCCACGCATTATCAAGTTCAAGATCAATCCTGAGAAAATTCGTGATGTTATCGGTAAAGGTGGTGCAGTAATTCGCGCCCTAACTGAAGAAACCAACACGACGATAGATATAACCGATGATGGCACAGTCATGATCGCCTGCATCAATAGCGAGGGCGGCGAGCTTGCAAAAAAACGTATCGAAGATATTACTGCGGAAGTAGAAGTGGGTAAGATATATACAGGTGTAGTATTGAAGTTGCTTGATTTTGGTGCAATTGTCAGCATACTGCCAGGTAAAGACGGTTTATTACATATTTCTCAAATTGCTAATGAGCGCGTTGAAGATGTTGCTGCTCATCTTAAAGAAGGCCAATCTGTCCGAGTAAAAGTGCTTGAAGCCGATGATAAAGGACGACTTCGTTTGAGTATGAAAGCAGTTACGGTGGAAGAATCTGAAAGTTCAATCTCTTAGTTGAAAACCGCCTCTACCAGATCTGACACTAACTTCGTAAAATGAGCGTTATCGTATTTGAAACGAATAAAAGATAACGCTTATTTTACATGTTTGATTAATTGAGATCTTCAGCGTTCCATCCTGTTTGCATCCATCTGCTTTTTATGAGGCAAATATCAATAAAGCAGTCAAAGTAGTAAGGAAATGTGCAAAATGCCTTACTTATTTTTTTTCACCATACGACGCAAACGCCCCACCCCAAAAAATACGATCATGACTACTACGGGGATTGCAATCCCCGTGATTAATTCCACATTGATAGCATATCCTGCAGCTTTTGCCGCCTTAAGCCCATAGCCTACTATACCGAGTAAATAGTAACTCAGTACAACAACCGACAATCCCTCAACCGTTTCTTGTAAGCGTAGTTGTAAGTGCGCTCGATTATCCATGGATTTTAATAAATCGCGAATTTGTGACTCCATGGAAATATCAACACGCGTACGCAGCATCGATGAAGCACGTGTCACACGCAAAGAAAGAATCTCCAACTGAGAGCGAACCAGATCGAAAGTTCCCATCGCTGAAGTCACTCGCTGTTTTCTGAACTCATAAAGCATCTGCAACCCTTCAATACGCTCTTCCCTCAATTCAACGATACGTAACTGCATAATAGCGTAATAAGTTTGTGATGCGCTAAATCGATGGCTAGTCTGGGCAGAGATTTTCTCAATTTCGGAGGCCAGTCTTGTCAATTCACCAAGCAAACGTTGCTCGTCTTCAATACCACTCAATTCGTTACCGGTAATCAACTCAGTTAAGCGATCATCATAGCGTTCCAACTGCGGCGTTACATTACGCGTTAACGTTAACGGCAATATGGCCAGCATACGATACGTCTCAATTTCTAGCAGGCGCTGCACTAACCTCCCAACCTGACGACTGCGTAGATTATCATCATGAATTAAGATTCGACTAAAGCCATCTGCATGAATCTGATTATCACTCCAGACACTAGCACTCCCGCCCGACACTTTAGAACCAGTCACGGTGTTTGACGCAAAGAGGCCAGCCAGTTCACTCAGACTACGACTGGGGCGAGATCGATCATCCATCGCAATATGCGTCGCAACTAACACCTCACCCGGCAAGCTAGCTAACCAATCTTGAGGTAGATAGGTAATGGCGGGCTTAGCAAAAGGAATATCAAACGGACCCTTGCAATAAACCGTATACGTTGAATATTCGGTATGACGTTCCCATCGCAAACGAAAATCACCGAATTCAGTACTGAATTGGTCGAAGTGAGCATTAGGTGGCAAAATACCGTAACGATTACAAAGTTGAATTATTAATTGACGCTCCTGGTCGACCCATTGCCGATTAGACAAAAGCACCAAATGTGAAAGCTGAGCAGGAATACTTACCAATTCATAAACATTCGCGTTAAGCTCGGCATGAAGTTCCTGCCGCTCGGGGTATTCAGGAATACCTAATAGGTGCTTCTCGAGAAGGGTATGTTTATTAATAACTGTTTGCGAAACTAAAGGAGAAAAATCCATATCACTTAGCATCTCCGAAATCTATCAATATCTCCAGCACAGATTACCACGACATGGACTCAGGCGATATTTTAGTATCTGCTATTTTAAGATTTATAAAAATTCTGCTTTAGTAATATTCTTATTGAATTACCTCTCTTAATCCCATTAAGAGACAAAATACTAAAGCTAACAACGATAATGGCATAAAACTGTGTTCAATTCGCAAAAATAATGGATGAACACCCTACCCTGATTTTAAGGTAGCGTGTTCAGTGCTATGGCGCTATAGCGCCGCCAAGAATGCAACAAGATCAGCCTTCTCATCATCAGTAAGACCGATATTAAAACGAGTATTGTAAAACTCAACTACCGCTGGTAAATCAGGAGCAGAACCATCATGGAAATAAGGTGGTCTTGATGCTACAGAACGCAGAATAGCTCCTTTAAAGCGACCTATATCTCTCCATTTACCAGTAATCAAAGCACGCCCTGGGTCGGTTGTTTGGATAGTTTCACCAGTTGTTTTGTTTCTAAGTGTATACAGTGGCATATCCGGTGTACGACGCGACGCATCAGCGATACCAATATCCAGTGGCATCGGTGTTGAGTGATTGCCAGAATTGGGCGTATTATGGCAGGTTGTACATGTACCTGGAAGCACATCAATGTTGAAATCATCATTGATTCCTTTAACACCACTGATCTGGATTGGCTTTGTATTAAATAACGCTTGGCCACGCACAATGGCAGCGCGCGCATTTGTAACACTATCCGATGATTTATTGGGTTTAAAACTACTCCAGCTATCATAAAGTGACATTATCTTGGGATTAAAGGCCGCACCAGTTAGATAATCCCCAGCGAGGGTATCATTGATACCAAAGTAATAATCTTGCTTCAAAAGCGCTTCAGGCCCCCCACGCGCTCCCATCGCTGTCAGATTGCCGGCATCGTTATGCTGTATTTGTGCTGTAAACAACCCTGATTCAAATGATACGATCGCTTTACGTTCATCGTCAGTCAATTCCCGCAATGCTTCAGCATGACCCAATGTGGCATGATTAGCTTGAGTTGATAAATCAAAGGATACAGGAGAGAAACAAGTTGAAGTTCCACGAATGCAATCACTGGAATCAGGTATAAGCGTTGTTTCGCGACCATCCCACATTACAGTGCTTAGAAATTTAAGATTAGTGGTTGGCATTGGGCGTCTAAACAAAGACAACTCTATTTCACTCGCAAAACCATAAGGATCATCAGCTTCAATTAATTCGAATTCTGCATCAGCAGGAATACCGATCCCTACTCGTATATTTGCCTTATTCAGTAACATGCTGTATGCGTTGCGGCGTTGTTCAGCAGTTGACACGTCTGCAATAGGAGAATTGGCACCATCAACCAGTCGAAAGAGTGGATCTAAACCCTGTGTTTTTTCGAAGACCTCTTGCACTCCTTTGGGTGAAATCGTCCATCCTTGAGTAGGAGCATGGCAGGAAGCGCAGCTACGGCCATTCTCTCCTAAGCTTTTAAAAAACGGATTATTAAGATCAATAAAACCGGCCGTACTATAAGTTGCATCTTTGCCATGACTGTTAACCGCACCAAACATATTGGGCAGGCGATCAACACTACTACTATCGGCTGCAGATGCTGGCGCTGCCAGCATCATAAGTAAAGCGGGTATTGCTTGCAACTTGATAATTTTTTTACTAGACACTTCACACCCCCTCTACTTTGCTCTATTGTGTATAAAATTTAAAAATTAAGCTAAAACTTCAAAAACTTGATCTAGCGATCTCATTGCTAGGTCACGTAATCAAGCTTGAAGGCTATCGAATTGCTTAGCATTTCTACTGATAATCAGTAGTAATGCTAATAGGCAGATCGATAGAATAATCATGAAAGTATGATTCACAATACTCAAAAGCAGTATTCATGCCACAATATCTTTATGCTATTTAATCAGTTACTTATATATTATTTGTGAAAAATACAAGAAGGAATTGTCGTCAGTTTTTAGCTATATCTTGTATATGATTATAACTAGCTATTTTTGTTAGATTTGTTTTGTCTCTAATTAGGGACAAATTGTAAAAAATTGTGAAGGATATGAATAAAATTTTATCGATAAAAAAAGAATGTTTGCGGCTATTCCAGAAATTTATATACTTTGGATTTAATTGACAAGGACATTGTTGGCATCATGCATTGCCGTAATTTTTCTAAGAGTCTGTTCAAAATCTTTGCAGTAACAATGCCAAGAAAGCAAGATGGACGAACTGTAGGCTGGTGTTGAGTTTGCGTTCACAATTTTTCCACAGCCGCCGGCAT
>NZ_FNPQ01000066.1:0-9084 GCF_900107335.1 Nitrosomonas sp. Nm58
CCTGCCGCCTTTCAACGTAACACCCCACTCGTAGCGCAAGCCACGCAGTTGGTTCACCTGCATGGTGCGGAACTTGATCAGCGACAATCTCATCCCGTCAGGTCCGCGAGGGGCTGCTTCATTCTTTACCGCTTACTCCTGCTCCCCGTGGAGAAGGAGGCGCCCATTCCATCTCCGTTACTTACAAATGTGCTGTTATTTCGATATTGAGCCTCCAAGACATGGCGGAGAATTATTGGGCGTTCCGCTCTTCTCAAACCATTCTTCGATAGTCATTGTGTGCAGAACAAGAGCATGAATAGAATGAGCAAGCTCATCAGACAGGATGTTGTTAACCATTCGATGACGAGCTAACAGCATTCTTCCATTAAACTCATCGGAAACGATAGTCACCTTGAAATGGGATTCGGATCCCACTGCTACATTGTGTTTGTGGCTTTCATTGATTACTTCCAGAAATTGGGGTTGCAGTGATTGCAGTTTGGTCTCGATTAAATTTTTTATTTTCATAATAAGATCACTTTAATATCGCCCATGTTACCTCCTCGTTTCCTTTGAAAGAAGCCTAGGTTCTGTTGACATTTCATAATTATCAACGAAAATCTCGGTCTATTTTGTGCGGAAATGAATAGCAGAGCAGAACTGACCGATGAACAGTGAGAAATTTTATACCAACTATTGCTGCTTCAAGAGCGAGTTTATGTGGGGGAACATCGAAGGATGCCGTTGTTTTCTGAATGCAGTATTGTGGATTCTACGTAGTGGCGCACCATGGCGTTTGTTACCCCAGTCATTAGGTAAATGGAATTCAGTTTTTAAACGCTTCTCGCGTTGGTGCAAACATGAGGTCTGGAAGTTTCTGCACTCGGGTTGCAGTCAATATCCGGACATGCAACAAATTCTGGTTGATAGTACGATTATTCGCGCACATGCTTGTGCTGCCGGAGCGGCAGGCAGTTCAGCGAAGCTCTGGGGTGTTTGGCGTACTGACATTCGCCAAAGCAACGCTGCTTCTCTGCCGTGGCTTTGAATGCTTCTTCAGCTGCACTCACCAACCCGTTTGCCAAAATCTTGAACCTGGCATTCTTGGTAAGCCCTATGATGTAACCTACACTATTGCGTTCACACCAGCCCAGAATGTGACGCCGACGGAAACCCGAGTCACCACGAAAAATGATCCGGGTATGAGGAAAGCGTGCTCTGATTGTTTTAACCAGGCACTTCAAAACAGCTCCCGCATGCTTAGCTGCATCACGTTTAGCTGATCGCAGGTAAGCAACCAATAGTTGACTGCCGCAGAAAACATAGAAAGGCAGGAAACAGTAATTATCATAGTAACCATGGAAAAACGCCCTTCCTGATTACCATGCACCACATCGTCAGTAGCATCAAAATCCAGAATCAATTCCTCCGGCGGCATGGCAAAGGAGAATAAAAACTACTCCATAAGCTCGCCATGTATCGCCCAAGCGACTTGATGATCCGCCCAATGTTCGAAGCGGCACCACATGAGACTGGAAGCACCTTCCTGATCTTTTGACAAAGCAGTGGATAGTGCGGGGGGGGGGCAGTGCGCAATCGATCATGTCGTTAAGATCCTCATAACCCTGCACGATACCGTAGGCTCTCTGTCGCAACAGTTGCTCAGCTGAGTGCTTTAACCAATAGCGGGTTGCGTAGATCAGGCAAATGCCGTGCTACGCGCTCAAGCAATCCCAGATGCAGATCGGCCTGACGCACCAGTAATAATCCACCATCCGAGATAACACTACCACCGTCAAAAGTGACCTCAATACATCGGCGTACATCGGCGTGAAAAACCAGGAAACAGCTCTCCCTGAATGGTACATTCCGACATCAGCAAAATCCAATTCAAATTAACCCTAAAGCTATATTCTATAAAGGTTTTAAGGATCTAATGGCTCTGATACCATAAAATATCGGGGTTAGATAGCTTAAGAGTCAATTACAGTATTTGAGTATAATGATATCTATATTCCTCCTATCGAATCAAACTGATACTATGACGTATGTATAAAGAAAATCTTCTTCTGTACCTAATACTTCTCCCATTCATGGGAAGTGTACTTGCCGCGATGCTACCGGCAAATGCGCGCAATGCGGAGGCATGGTTGTCGGGGGGAGTATCAATCGCAGCATTTGTGATCGTTGTTTGCCTTTACCCATGGGTCGCAGATGGGGAAGTAGTACGTTACGTGATCGAGTGGCTACCCGAGCTTGGCCTGAACATTACGCTTAGGGTGGATGGTTTTGCGTGGATGTTCTCGATACTGATTACTGGCATCGGCTTCCTTGTGGTGCTGTACGCACGTTATTACATGTCGCCAAAGGATCCGGTACCGCGTTTTTTTTCTTTCCTGCTCGCATTCATGGGTGCGATGCAGGGTATGGTTATCTCAGGCAACATTATTTTACTAGCGATCTTCTGGGAGCTCACCAGCATTTTCTCCTTTCTCCTGATCGGCTATTGGCATCACAATGCAGCTGCACGCGATGGCGCACGCATGGCTTTGATCATTACCGGTATCGGCGGACTTTGTTTGCTTGTTGGCCTGATTATCATCGGATATATAGTTGGTAGCTACGAACTGGACTACGTATTGGAAGCAGGTGATAAGATACGCCAGCATGACCTCTATGTCCCTGCGCTTCTGCTCATTCTAATGGGAGCGCTAACCAAGAGTGCGCAATTTCCATTTCATTTTTGGTTACCTAATGCAATGGCTGCACCGACACCTGTATCGGCTTATCTACATTCGGCAACAATGGTGAAAGCTGGCGTGTTTCTTCTTGCACGGTTATGGCCAGTCATGTCTGGTACTGATGAGTGGTTCTTTATTGTTGGCCTTGCTGGCATGAGCACGTTACTGCTTGGCGCGTATTTCGCCATTTTCCAGCAGGATCTGAAGGGGTTACTTGCTTATTCGACCATTAGTCACCTGGGTTTGATCACTACACTGCTCAGCTTTGGTAGTCCGCTAGCAGCAGTTGCTGCTATTTTTCACATGATGAATCATGCGACCTTCAAGGCGTCGCTATTTATGGCAGCCGGTATTATCGATCATGAAGCCGGCACGCGCGACATGCGCAAGCTCAGCGGCCTTTTTAGCTTCATGCCGATTACTGCCACGCTCGCGATGGTAGCAAGTGCAGCCATGGCCGGCGTACCCCTTCTAAATGGTTTTTTGTCAAAAGAAATGTTTTTTGCTCAAACATTGGAACAACATAGAGCATCGCTATTGGATGGTGTTGCACCTTATGTTGCTACGATCGCAAGTGCATTTGCGGTTACTTATTCCGTACGCTTTATTCATACAGTTTTTTTTGGATCGAAGCCAGAGGATTTGCCACGTGAGCCACACGAACCCCCGCACTGGATGCGACTACCTATAGAGTTTCTGGTGTTAGTCTGCCTCATTGTCGGTATCATCCCTGGCCTTACTATTGGCCCCTACCTACATACTGCTGTGGTATCGGTGCTGGGCGAGCGTACACCGGAATACGACCTTGCCATATGGCACGGCATCAATACTCCGCTGGTCATGAGCGTAGTAGCGCTCGCCTGCGGTGTGCTTTTTTATCTGGTGCTACGAAATTATTTAGCGCGAGGCGCGGATGGCCCTCCAGGAGTACGCAGCCTCAAGGGAAAGCGCATATTCGAGCAGCTTCTTGTTACTATCTCCTGGCGCTGGGCTCGCTGGATGGAATCGCATTTTGGTACGCAACGCTTGCAACCACAACTACGGCTAGTGATCTTCATTGCTTTCGTTGCTGGGCTTTGGCCATTTTACTCTGCGGATCTCCATCTGAGCCCACCAACACTCACAGAAATCGATCCAGTCTTCGCTGCAATCTGGGTCATTGGTATCGTCAGCGCGCTCGGAGCTGCGTATCAAGCGAAATACCACCGGCTAGCTGCACTGATCCTGATGGGGGGTGCGGGTCTTGTAACTTGCATCACCTTTGTCTGGTTCTCAGCACCTGACCTTGCACTCACACAACTCCTCGTTGAAATTGTGACTACGGTCCTCATCCTGCTCGGCCTTCGCTGGTTGCCGAAGCGGATTGAAAGAATCGATAATTATAATACGCTAACAGTGCGTATACGCAGGTATCGTGATTTCTTACTCGCAGTCGCTTGCGGGGGAGGTATGGCGATGATTGCCTATATAATGATGACCAGTCCACTGCCCGATACCATCGCCAGCTACTTCCTGGAACAGGCCTATCCCAAAGGAGGTGGTACTAACGTCGTCAATGTCATCTTAGTCGATTTCCGGGGCTTCGATACGTTCGGCGAGATTACCGTTCTGGGTATTGTAGCGCTTACAATCTTCGCATTACTGCGACGTTTCCGTCCAGCACCTGACAGTATTGAGATACCGGAACAGCAGCGCATACAGAATGCCTATGACGATGCTAGCGCGAATCGTGAGATTGGCGAGACGGTACGTGACTATTTATGGGTACCTTCCGTTATCATGCAGTGGATGTTTCCGTTTATCATCCTTCTGGCCGCCTATCTCTTCCTGCGAGGCCACGATTCGCCCGGTGGAGGATTCGCGGCAGGGATCACTATGGCAATTGGCTTCTTGCTACTATATATCGCTGGCGGAACGCGATGGATGGAAGACCGTCTGCATATCCTGCCCATGCTTTGGATCGGTTTTGGTCTGATACTAGCAGTATTTACTGGAATGGGGTCCTGGCTATTCGGATTTCCCTTTCTCACTTCTTACTTTCACTATATGGAGGTACCACTCGTCGGCAAGGTACCCATCGCCACCGCACTGCTCTTCGATCTCGGCGTGTTTGCACTAGTAGTCGGGGCAACTGCCCTGATACTTATCGCACTTGCTCACCAATCAATCCGCAGCCACCGCACTCGCACTGTTGAAATTACAAAGATGGAGGAGGATACCTGATGGAGCTAATCCTATCTTTAGGGATAGGTGTACTAGTCGGATCGGGGGTATGGTTGCTCTTTCGTCCGCGTACCTACCAAGTCATTATCGGGTTGGCGCTACTTTCCTATGCTGTCAATCTATTCATCTTCAGCATGGGGCGACTTACCATTAATGCACCACCCATCGTTCAAGCTGGTGTCGAGATTGATTCCACCACTTTTGCGGATCCGGTGCCGCAGGCATTGGTACTAACAGCAATCGTTATCGGCTTTGCCACGACTGCGCTCTTTCTTGTCGTTCTGCTTGCATCACGCGGCCTGACAGGGACCGATCATGTGGACGGAAGGGAAACTGAACGATGATATTGACTCCAGAACACCTCGTTATCGCTCCGATTCTGATCCCGTTTATTACTGGCGTACTGCTTCTCTTCTTTGAAGATCGTGAGCGACGCCTCAAGGCGAGCGCGTCGATTCTGGCTACCATTGCGCTGCTTATGGTATCAATTGAGCTTCTACAAATTTCGCACACCGACGGCGGGCGGGTCGTGGTCTACCTACTTGGCAACTGGCCATCTCCCTTTGCCATCAATTTGGTACTTGACCGCCTATCGGCAATGATGCTCATACTGACCTCGGTACTTGCCATTCCCGCGCTGATCTTTTCACTCGGGCGCTGGCACAGGGCTGGCCTGCATTTCCACACCTTATTTCTGCTTCTTCTCATGGGACTGAACGGCGCGTTCCTTACTGGAGATCTGTTTAATCTTTTTGTCTTTTTCGAAGTAATGCTTGCTGCTTCCTATGGTTTGGCGTTGCACGGCTCGGGCTTGCTTCGGGTAAAGGCAGGACTGCACTATATCGCCATCAACCTTGCTGCTTCGCTGCTATTTCTGGTCGGTGTCTCCCTGATCTATGGTAACACTGGCACGCTCAGCATGGCTGACCTTGCTATACGTATCCCGCAAATCGCCGAAGAGAACCGTATAATGCTGGAATCTGGCATAGCCATTCTCGGTGTAGCCTTCCTCATCAAGACGGGAATGTGGCCGCTAGGTTTCTGGCTTCCTACCACTTATACCTTTGCACCGGCGCCGGTTGCGGCCATCTTAACCATCATGAGCAAGGTCGGCGTCTATGTTCTACTGCGCTTGTCGTTACTTTTTTTCGGAGAAGAGCCGGGTATCTCGGGTGGTTTTGGATCACCAATACTCTTCTTCGGGGGGCTGGCAACCATTGTTTTCGGTATTATTGGCGTTCTAGCCTCACAGGCGCTGGGTCGGCTTGCTGGCTTCTCGGTATTAGTTTCTTCCGGAACATTGCTAGCAATCATAGGACTCACGCAGGTCGATATCACCGCTGCTGCGCTGTTCTATTTAGTCAGCTCCACGTTAGCGATCAGCGCATTCTTTATGCTCATCGAACTGGTGGAAAAGGAGCAAAACGCGATCTCGAATGTTCTGGCCGTTACTAGGGAAGCCTTTGGCGAAGGCGATGAGGAAGAAGAGGATGAAGAGATAATCGGTGTTGCTATTCCAGGTTCGATTGCCATACTTGGCATCAGCTTTGTCGCTTGTAGTATTTTACTGGCAGGCCTGCCACCGCTTTCCGGCTTTATAGCCAAATTCGCTATCCTAACGGCTATACTCAATCCTGAAGGATCCGGGCAAGGCGGCGCGATCTCGTCAGCATCATGGTGGCTCATAGCCCTTCTCATCCTGTCAGGTCTTTCCACTCTTATCGCTATGGTGCGTGCAGGAATCCGCACCTTCTGGGCACCGGCAGTGGCTTTAGTACCACGTGTGCTTCTCATTGAGATCGTCCCGGTGGTCATGTTGCTATTCATGACGCTTGCGCTCACCGTGCAAGCGGGGCCGATCATGCACTTTATGGAGGCAACGGCAATCAGCCTGCATGAACCACGATCGTATATAGAAGGAGTGATGAAAGCACCACCTGCTGCGCCATGGCAAATGGAGACAGAAGAATGAGCCAACTGTTTCCCTATCCACTGTTGATCATCTTCCTGATCATCATGTGGTTGCTGCTGACTAGCTTTTCATTGGGTCAGATCATTGTCGGTACTGTCATCGCGCTCGTGGCTGCACAGGGTATGGCCGCTCTCCAACCTGCAAGGCCCCGACTCAAGCGCTGGGATCTGTTACTCAAGCTGATTGGCATCGTACTCTACGATATCGCACGCTCTAATATTGCCGTAACAAGAATCATCCTCCAAGGAAACAAGCGCAAACGAAAATCTGGTTTCATGACCATCCCACTCAATTTACGCGATCCGATCGGTCTAACCATACTTGCAGTTATCATAACGAGTACGCCAGGTACTGCCTGGCTAGGCTATAATTTCGCACAAGGAACACTGTTATTACATGTTTTCGATCTAGTAGACGAAGCTGTTTGGCTCGATCTCATCAAGAATCGCTATGAATATTTTTTATTGGAGATATTTGAATGAGTGCTACCATCCTTTTTTGGGCTATAACTTTTGCACAGATCATGCTGGCAATCGCTATGGTGCTAGCATTGACTCGAATGATCAAGGGACCACGCGCCCAGGATCGTGTATTAGGGCTTGATACACTCTACGTTAACTCCATGTTGTTAATTCTCGTTTTCGGCATACGTACTGGCAATACGCTTTATTTCGAAGTATCATTGATTATCGGTATATTAGGCTTTGTAGCAACTGTAGCGCTTGCCAAATTCCTGATGCGCGGCGAGGTGATCGAATGAATTACGTTGCCGATTTCCCTCTATGGATAGCATGGCTTGTCGCCACTTTCCTAATTATCGGAGCGGGACTGACGCTGATCGGTTCATTCGGGCTATACCGTTTACGCAGCTTCTATGATCGCATCCACGCACCGACACTGGGCACAAGCTGGGGGACAGCAGCCATCGTATTGGCGTCGATAATATATTTCAGTGTTTTGCAGTCACGACCGGTCTTTCACGAAATTCTGATCGGAATTTTTGTCACAATTACGACGCCAGTTACCTTTATGCTGCTAGGCCGCGCCGCACTTTATCGCGATCGTTCAGAGAAAAACCCGGAAGTACCGGCTATGGATTCACCTAAAAGCATACTTGATGAACTCAAGCTGATGGATAAACCGGAATCCGTATATCTGGAATCTGGAGAGCGTGAATAATGGTTCTGTCGCATTAACCATCGTGCAGCAAATTCGCTTATTCTAAGAACCTGTTCAAAGAATCATCTTCTTGATTAATGATTCCTTGAATTCTTTCGAATAACTCTTTTGCATCGTGTCCTCTCGCTTTGCCCTTCAAGTTTCTAGGTTTCAAATGAGGCGAAAGGTATCCTGACACATAGGGCTTCGCACCAAGCGCCGACCGGGGCGCACTGGATAGCGAAATTCGGGCGTATATCCACGCCGAACAGGCCGAAAAGGGCGAAGGGCTTATGAAGATTCGGCAAGCGATGGAAGATAAAGCCGTTGCCGCCGTCGTTCCTGCTGGACATTGCGCCCGAAAACCATACGAAGCTTCGTTTTGAAGCGACCGAACGCCATGTTCCCGCCGCTTACAAGATGATGACCGACAGCGTAGCCCTTCGCGAACTTCCGGTGAAATACGACAAGACGATTAGCGCCGTTCGTGGCAGTTTCTACCTGCCGCCCGTTGCGGCCCAAGCTGCGAAGCGCGTACACAACAGGTCTGACCGAACCCAAGTGCCATTGGAGGACTTTTTCCCGGCCTTCGTGCCGAGTTTTTTTAATCAGTTACGGGCCCCCACCTCAACTTCGGGCTTCGACATATCTGGCAACGTACGCCTGATTTCAGCATCCATAATCCGAAGCTGATTAGCTCTAATCCTGAGGTATCCCCACAAAATATCATTAAGAAACAATGTATTATTGGATGGAATTCAGATAAAAATAAGATCAAGCCGGTCTGAGCATAAAATTTCTTTCTAAAATAATAACCTGGAAGGATAAATTTATGTCGATTATTGATCTGCTGCATAACTTATTGAAAGAAAAAGTTCCCGGCATTCATGTACCCGTCTCCAAGCTCTGATGGCTTGCTGTTCAGGCTGGTTTGAAAGGAGCGTCTGTATCGATTACGCAGCTCGGGCGGTCGCTTTCCGGACCTGCCTATATCAAACACAAAATCAA
>NZ_FNPQ01000102.1:0-2501 GCF_900107335.1 Nitrosomonas sp. Nm58
GTCTTCTTGCGCGCACTTTCCAGCAGTGGGCGGATCTGCTCGAACTGTTCGCGACTGATATCACTTGGATAACTTGTTCTCATCCTGCAAATATCGCACTTTTTCTGTCAAACGAAAAGACTTTGAACAGGTTCTAAGATGATTCAGACTGAAACTGATGCTCGTTTCATTGGCTATGGCGCGATGCTCATGGAGTCGTTTGTAGCGATTATGGCTTTAGTAGCTGCATCAACGCTTGAGCCAGGAATCTATTTCACGATGAACAGTCCTGCAGCAATCATCGGAGCTTCGGCAGAATCGGCTGCGCAAACTATTGCTCAATGGGGTTTTTACGTCACGCCTGAGATGATTTATCAAACTGCGAGGGACGTGGGCGAACATAGCATTATTTCCCGAGCAGGAGGCGCACCAACGCTAGCGATAGGTATGGCACAATTCTGTCCGAATTTACTGGTGGTACTGCCATGATGGCTTTCTGGTATCACTTTGCAATCCTGTTCGAAGCACTTTTTATCCTTACGGCAGTTGATGCCGGAACCCGTGCTGGCCGCTTTATGTTACAGGATCTATTAGGTACTTTTGTTCCAGCAATAAAGCGTACTGACTCGCTGGTAGCTAGTCTGCTTGCAACTGGCCTTTGTGTCGCTGGCTGGGGATATTTTCTCTATCAGGGTGTGATAGATCCGCTGGGGGGGATCAATACCTTATGGCCACTATTTGGCATTGCTAACCAGATGCTGGCCGGTATCGCACTGATTCTTTGTACGAGTGTGCTATTTAAGATGAAGCAAGATCGGTTTGCCTGGGTCACCATTGTTCCCGCTACATGGATCATCGTCTGCACGCTGATGGCTGCCTGGCAGAAGATTTTTGATACTAATCCTCGTATCGGCTTTCTGGCACATGCTAACCAATATAAGGATTCCATAATAGAAGGTATTGTTCTCGCGCTGGCCAAATCGACCGATCAAATGCAGCAGGTCATTTTTAATGATTATGTTAATGCATCATTAGCAGGCATGTTCATACTGGTATTGATCTGCATGCTTTTCTTTGGGATTCATGCAGTATTTCAAGCACGTGCCCTAAGCTACCCTACTACGAAAGAAGCACTATTTGAGTTATTGCCAGCCCATGCCACAGATGCTAAATAATCATTGGAATGTCATGTTGTATAACAAAATTGCTAGAACCATATGTCATATTGTACAATGCGCGCGGCTTATGGTTGGCATGCCTGAATACAGCACGTATGTAGAACACATAAAAAATTCACATCCGGATCAGCCAATCATGTCATACCAGGAATTTTTCTGCGAGCGACAGGAATCACGTTATGGCGCTAACGGGAAAATAAGTCGCTGCTGTTAGGAAAAATAAACAATTTATTATTTGTAAAAGTATAGCTTTTATTAGTTGAATCTCTTTTCTTCCTCTTAAAGAAATTTGATTTTCAATAAAAAAGAGGAGGGGGAATTAATAATGAAAAATATTGTATTGAAAATTGCTGTTGCTGTTGCTGCATTTTTAGGAATTCTTGCAGGCTGCGCCCCATTATGGGAATGGGAAAATGTACAACTTTTCTCCAGAAAGCATTAGCCACTGCATTACCTGCTTCAGCAAAGACTTCTCATAACCACAAAGCAACTGACGGAGGCATCACCGTTATGCTGATTGAGCAAGTACCTACTCAGCTTCGCGTAAAAATGCAACTAATCAATTAATGCCTGAGTTGGATACTGCCTAATAGAGTGGTGCAGTACTTATACATTTATTTCTAAGTATTGAAGGATTAAGAATGAATTACCTAACAATTGATTATTCGCCTGATACTCCTGACGTCAAAGAGGCCAAAGATAATTGTGAAAGAACACTTGCTTTTCTGCCGTACAAACCAGATAGTAACCAAATCCCTAAGCATTTCCTCCTAAGCTATAGCATCTCAGTTAACCGCGCCATTTCGCAAGATAGCTCTTGTTCCTATCGTTGCTTTTCCCTATCTTTGTTATCAACTTTTATATTATTTACTATTTTAGGTTTCTTATTATTATGGACAATTCCAGCCAATGCGGTAAAAGTAGAATCTACGCGATATAATCCTATTACTAGCAGGAGCACAGCCACTTCTAGCGCATCAGCCTTTTTAGGGACTGGAGAGCAAGCTTTCAGCGTCAATCTTTCCGATATTTCGGTCGATCCGGCTACGATTGCCGGGAACAAAAGCGGTATAGTGTTGCCATTATCTTTCCCCATAACGGCTTCATTATTGCATTGGGAATCAATTAGTGGCGGTTATGTCGCCCGCTTTCGTGTTTCTGCTAACGATCAGATCAAACGAGTACGGTTGCACCTCACTTTTGAAGATACCATACCAATAATTAGCTTCCGCATGCAAGGTAACTTAGACTGTCAATGACGGAGCAAAAAGGTACCAGCATAGCGCGCGAAAAGTGTACCAGTTAGGTTAATAAAAAAGAGGGATTTAACCTCTGGTTTTAGCG
>NZ_FNPQ01000061.1:0-10342 GCF_900107335.1 Nitrosomonas sp. Nm58
TGCGTATGTTATCGGTTGTCAGACGTAGTGCAGTCAAGGCAAGAACACAAACCATCAATCAACTCAGATCGTTATTAATCAGTGCACCGGATGATTTGCGTGAACGACTCTGGAAAACCAAACCGGAAGAATGCGTAGCAGGCTGTGCACGACTTCGGAGGGCAAAAGATAATTGTTTTGCATAAAACATTGGTAGCGTTGTCAATAGGAGACCTGAAATAATGACCCTCTATTTTGCTGCTGTTGTGTCACCGTCAAGCATCAAACCCATTGTAGTAATAAGCGAGTCGAACCTTGGTGACATTAAGTGCTCCTTCTGTGCTCCACTTGCTGACATTGACCCTCATGTTCACCGTCCGAAACAATCTTTCTACTCTGCTTGTCGTCTTTCCTGCTAATCTGTTCTCCAAAGCCGTAAACATATCCTCGCGAGCATTCTCAAGATAAGATACACAACGCTTGAATTCTTTTTCCTGACAATAATCTATCACTTTTTTCAATCGCGCTTTCTTGGATTCGATCATCGCTTTAATCGTATCGGGGCAGTCTACCAAAGGCCGGCTCGCGCATATCTCCGTCAGCTCCGCCACAACATGTAACCATTCCCTGCTTTTTCTTTTAACGCCATCAGACCATAAAGCATACTGTGCTTGGTAGGGAATATGCCACAAACATCGCTGAACAAGGACTGTAACCTTTCCTTTCAAGCTTTCAAAAATAGAAGTATCGCCATCGGTTAAAAGCAAAAATGGTTCCTTGAATTTCTTGATCACCTCAATACTCTTTTGAAACAGCTTGTCCCATGAGCCGTTGTAGTTGCCGATATCGATACCCGCGACCCTGATGCCGCCCCCTTCTTTATACTGCACCAACACTTTCAACTCCTTTCCCCGTTTGGCGATCCCGGTAATCCCAATGCCGGTTCCATCCGCCTCGCAACGTGGCACCTCATTTTCATCCAGAACAAAATCTATCCCGGCGCCAACCCGTTGCACAGACCTCCAGATCGTCATCTTGTCTATCGCCCACCCGAACATATTGCCGAATTTCTCTGATACACGGTAGGACGTCAACGCTCCCATCAGCGCCAACTTGCGCCGCGTTTCTTCGGGAATTCTCTTCCTCGGTTCCATGCCGAGCAACGTTCGGGTGATGTACTGCTTACTGCCGCACGCACTGCATTGCACCTGCAGCTGTTTGAGCGTGATATATCGAAACCAGGTGAGAATAATCGTTGCTTTTCCATGCCGCGTCTTCCAAATGAATTCCCTGTTATTGCCACAACATTGACAAACGAATGACTTTCTTTCCTGAACCATCTCATACTCGCCAAAGCCAACAAGCACTTTCTGGAAGAAACCCTCAAGCAACTGTGGCAACAACATAAGAAACGCCTTCATAATCGATGAAAAACTACTCTGCGCCACGCAGACTCTGAATTGACAGTCAAATTCGATCGTAATCTTCTTCTGCAGGGTCGTTCCCATATTGCCCTCCTTTTTGGATTTCGTTTATGCAAAAAACCAAACACTATATTGGAGGGCAACTATATTTTATAACTCTCAGGTCTCTCAAATTCTACGTTACCAAATCCTTCAAATCCATGAAGACCTGGGTGCATCCGAAGACCATTAATACCGACAAAGCACCAGCCTTCGGATCCGTTATTGCAGAACTGAAAGCGAAAGGAAAGTGTTCGGCGGACACAGTGCACAGGTAGGTGAAATACCTGAACAATATTATAGAAGCTGACCACAGAAAGCTTAAACGGTTAATCAACCTCGTACGCGGTTTCAAATCAATTAAGACTGCCTATGCAACAATCAAGGGGGGTTGAGCTGATGCAGATGTTTAAAAAAGGACTGGTGAATGCCTGCAAATATGGACAGGGGCCCATAGGTGGAATCCGTCTCTTTGAAAGATAATTTGGCATTTACACAAAATAAATCTAACCTACCAGAGAGTTGGCTTTAACCGTCATGCTTTTTTGCAACAGAGCCTCTGTAAGTATAGGTTTTAATACAGTGATGACTCAAAGTAGGGATAAGAAACGATAGGGGTGTTCCTACTAGGAACACCCCTAGATTTTTCATACCACACATTATTGCTCTCTTTTTTCAGATGCTACTTGCGCTGCTTTAAGCCGTAGTGTCTCGTATAGTGCTTCTTCAAGCTCTGACGAATCGATATCAGGAGCAATACGAATTTTTATTTGATTGCCATCACGTGTAAGTGTGCAGAATTCTTGGCCATGGTAGCCACGGGTAAGGACCCTGCTTGTTCGTGGCGGTTTAGTAGTAAAGCGCGTTTCTATCCAAGCTGAGGCCCGTACTTGAGTAAGTTTTCCATCTCGAATCAGTGATAAGGCATCAAAAACCAAATCCCCCCGTCCATTTTTACAGTGTTTTGCAAGAGCTTCCGCAGCATTTGCACCGATAAGATTATGATGATTATTGAGCAGATCATGAATTTTGTCTGGAAAGTGATCAAAACTCAGAAGACGTTGAATTTGGGTAGTAGAGTACCCTGTCTCTCTTGCTAGCGCTCGTACTGATTGTATGGCACCCATCTTCAGCAATAATTTGAATCCTTGATAAATTTGAAAATCGGAGAGAGCGCGATGAAATAAATTCTCAAAAAGTAGTGCTCTGGCTGCCTGGTTATCGTCCATCTTTCGAACGATGCACGAAATAGCTTGAAGTCCATTAAGCTTACAAGCTTCTAGGCGATGTTCTCCAGCAATGAGTTCGTATTCACCATTTCTAATAGGGCGAACTAAGATCGGTTGGTGAAGACCATCATTGCGCATATTTTCAGCAAGATCTGCGACATGCGCTTCATCAAGTCGATTTTTTGGTTGGTAGGGGCTGCGTTTTATTTTATCAATTGATAATTGTTGAACAATTTCATCTGGGCGCAATATAAAATCCTGGTTAGATTTTGTTTGTGACACCAAGTCATTATCGTTGTGAAGAGAATGTGCACTGATATCAGTTTCTTGAGTGACATTAGTTTGCGTCACATTTCCAGAAAAAGCCGTAGGAAATGATGTTTCATCGAAAGAATCAATGTTTACAAAGTCTGGCAGGCGTTCTGTTATTGACTGATCAACGAAATTAATTTTCCCTTTCTGAACAAGGCCACTAACTTTGGGAGGAACTTTCTTCTTCATGTTCATAGGGCTTTTACTGTAATAGGAATAGCGGGAATGCCGTTTAATTTAATGCCATAGTGCTTAATTAACGACTTGGTCAAATCAATAATAGCACGCGCCCCAACGGAAGAGGGCTCGCGCTCGATTAAAGGCCCACTTTTTTGTTCCTGAAATAAGTCCATTTGTCGCATAAAACCAGCAGAGTGTGGAATGATATTGTCGTCAAGCTCATTCGGGTATTTCGTCATAAGAGTTGAAAGAGCATCTTTCGGTGGTCCATAGCTAGGATGATAGCCATTGGCGACGATATGTACATTGAGCTCAAAACCCTGTCCAGCAAACGCACGATTAAGTTCTGTGATATTTGAAGCAAGGACTTCCATCGCTTTTAGAGACTGTCCATCTAACCAGACTACGGCTAGAATCGTTTTACTGGCAAACATTAGCGTATTGGTCAATAAAGTAGTTCCTGGTGCTGAATCTATAACGATTACATCGTAATTAGTCAGGATCTCTATCTGAGAGTCTAGTAAGCGCTTAAAAACTGCTTCACGATTTGTTGCGCCCATAAGCCAGCTGTCTGCATCTGCCAAGGTAATATCAGATGCAATCAAATCCAACATGCCTCCTGCGTAAATCTGACGCATAGCGCTCTGTAGATTAACATGCTCTCGGCGGTATTGGCGGCGCATCAATTCGCCAATGTGAACAATCTCTTCGGTCACCCAATTAATGCCAAACATGCTGGTCAATGAAGCTTGGGGATCACCATCAATCATCAATACTCTATGACCAAATAATGCTAAAGCGGAGGAGATATTTGCGGCAATAGTTGTCTTCCCAGTTCCTCCCTTTGACATGCGGCAATTGATGATTGGTGGAATAGAAAGACTGTGCGGTATTTCAGGGGATGATGATAAAAGCTTCAGTCGTGCTTGTCTGATCTGTTCGGCAGTATAAAGGCGATGATAAGGCTCACCGTTGCTGTCGCGATCACCAAACAAATTCCGAAAAGCTTTGTTTGATCCTGAAAAACCAACGAATTCCTGAGCAAAGCGCGATTTAACTCCGTAATTCCTCATGAAGATCCCTGTATATGTGAATAAAAGCTTCAATTATATTTTCATGATAAATTAGAAGCTGGTACATATCAAGGTTGTTAGATGAATAATGTTGCTATTAAATATTAATGTGATACTGGGATAATAATAGATGTATGGAACAAGAATGATTTAATCGAGATAGATAAACTTTAGAAAATATATTATGTAGAAGTGAGTAATAAAACTCTTGATGGAAAGAATACTTTTAAGAAACTGTTTGGAAATTCTGAATAAATTTGTTTATGCAGTGCTAAATGAATCGCGGATTCAAATATTGAATATCCCCAAGTCAAATTTCAATAAAATCCAGTAACAATTATTTAGAAGAGGAATACATGATAGATTTACATGAGTTGCTCAAGAGCTATCCCAATGCGTCACGCACGGAGAGGAAAAAAGCAATTACTTTGAGCTGTTAATCAAATACTTCCTCAAACATGACCTAACCTACTTCCTCAATTTTTCAGATGTATGGACGTGTGCTGACTGGGCGAACCAACAAAATATGGATAGCCGTGATGTAGGTATCGATTTGGTAGTCAAGCTTGCCGATGAGGATGGTAGAAAATTGCCCTTTGCTGAAAGGACGTTTTGTAATCATTAAAGTGTCCGTTTCCTTGTGATGTTTACGTTGAAAATGAACAGCTGATTGCAATGGATTGAAATGTTAATCCATACAGGAACATCACCGTTTTTTAAAGATTCTCGGGGGTTGGGGCAGACAGTCCCAATATTTTTGTGAGTGAAAGCGCTCACGATACGCTGTTTATTATTAATAAGTGTTTAATAAAACGTTTTAACCTTTCCCTGGGGGGTTAAATACTAGGGCAGGGGGGGAGGGGGTTAACTAATCTAATTGGAGCGAATACGTTTCGATCTGGTGCGAAATAGGCTGGGTATTAGTTTAGATTTATCTCTTTTTTTATGTTTGCTCAAATTATTTATTTTCACAGTCAGTGGATTGTAGCTATCTAAAATGTTATCCACATATTAACAGCTATGATTAAGTAAAGATTAATATATAAAAGATTAAAAGAAGAAAAGAATAGCGGTTCTTACCGCTATTTAATATGTAATTAAAACATAAAGATACACAATCTTTTTATATGCGAATTGTGAGCTATAACCTCCATCTTTTACGTAGTGTGAGTCATAACCACCTCATTTTGTTATAAGTGTGAGTTATAACCACCAAATGTGTGAGTCATAACCACCACTTTTTAGTTGAAGTGTGAGCTATAACCTCCATTCTGAACAGAAAAATGTGAATTTTTTATGCTGAAATGGGTAAGAATTTGTTAGAAAAATCGTTGTGTGAATTGTAACCACCACATAGTGTGAGTTATGACCACCACTTTTTGAATGAAGTGTGACTTATAGCCACCACAAAATGTGAGTCATAACCACTACATTATTAAGAATTATTCACAGATATTAGGTTTGAGTCGATGATATGTTTATCTGAATCGCTGTTGCGTTTATTGGCGGCCTTTTGTTCGCTAATAAACTCATTTGATGGATATATTATGTATTTAACATCTGTAATTGCGCGGCTTTTTTTACGTTCGTCTGTTTCATAGCTTGCTATGATATTCTTTTCTTTAAGTTCGTCTAACGCGGAGAGCACTTTTTTTCTGTTATCAATTTCTCTGCTTTGCTGCAATAACCCGGTGCTTTTCAAATCTGAATACATGAAATGATAGTTATTGATAAAATTGGCGTGTCGGTAACGATTGATTAATTTCTTGTAAATTAAACGAGTTAATTGCTCATCGCAGCTCATCAAACGATCATAGTTAAACTGTCTGTATTCAAGCTGATTTATTGCATGGCTAATAAACAGAGGCAATCTACCGATATGTTGTGCGTCGGTATCGGCCAGATACTCTTCACGACCAACGGTTACCAGATCTTGTAGAATGGAACCCTTCCAGATTTCTTTTTTATCTTTAGAGAGCGTGATTACACAAGAACTCATTACTTCTATAGCATGTTTTATCTGGTTAATATTTCGGTCACGACCTCTGGATGCGAGTTCTTTCAAAACCATTCTTAAAGAAAACCGTACCCATGTTTCGATTTTGTTGACATCATGAATACCATGATTTTGTATAGTGAGAATTTTTTTTAAAGCTTCTTCTACAAGTTCTTCAGTTATACCAGGGAAGAACGCTTGATATTTATTATTCCCTTGTTTTATCAAGGCGGGTTGAATGCGGACAGTAAAATTGCTGCCTTTCTCCGTATAGTTCCATTCATAGGGGTCAGCATGGCCTGTCTCTGTTCTTAATTTTTTTACCTGGGCAGGTGTTAGAAAATATTTCGGAATGCTTTCCCATATTTCAATGGTATTTGAAACCTCACTTTTGTCATTGGTGACAAATTGTGAGAATAGGTCAAGCTGAACGCTTTTGATGTACTTTTCTGGTGGTTTTTTCACTAGCTTATATTGTGCATGAGGGAGTACACATTTACTTGCGGATGCATGCGTAATTGTACTATTAATTATCTGTGTGTCACTCATATCAGAACCTCTGAAATTTTTGCCCTCATGAGATAAGCCCTAGAAAACAAGGACCATAACCAGGACAGCAATGAAGAACAGGCCTGTGGCCAATAAATTGATGATGGCTGCTTGCCTGGTACTTTGGGCGAGAGTGGATACCTCTTTTATTTTCTCGTTAAAACCGGATGCGATTTTTTGATCGATTGACTCAAAACAAGCATTGATTATTTGTTCGGTTAACAGATGGGTGTTTCGAGAGCTTGCCTGGAGTAGCGTATTGGCTTTATTTTCCGTAGCCTGCGACCATAGGCTGATATTTTCTTCCAATGTCGAGCGGAAATTATTTAAAAGCACCTGGTGCGCTTTATTATTTTCCTCAAGCAAGATTTCATTGAGGGTGTGAATCATTAATATCGGATCATCATCCGTGAGGGCAATGCCGTGTTTGGCAGCGACCCTCTCAATGATCTTGCTGCAATGATCCCGTTCTATCGTTGTCATGTTAAAACAGCGGCCACACTCTCAATGTTCGCGAAGAGCTGTTTCCTTATGATATTTAGCCGCTGACGCACCATGATGGGCAGGGATTTGCTCTCCAGAGCTTCACTGAAGGTTAATTTGGATTGCAATATTTCGCTCAAATCCTTGCCGAAGGTATCCGCCTTATAATGAGGGATTCTGATAATGGCCGACACGCGGCTTTTGTTATCCAAATAAGTTTTCATTTCCTCGAATCTTTTACCATCCATTTCTATTTCGCCCCAGTAGGGGTTCAACCAAACGACAAACAGTGTATCAATTGGAAAGGATTCGATTAAATTCGCAAAACCTGTCAGGGTGTCGAGCAGTGCCTGGCTGCCTGTAATGACCGTATGAATAACCAGTTCATGGCCCATGTCTGGAAGCAGGGCAGGGATCTGGTTGCTGATGAGATAATGCGACATGGGCACAAAGGTGCTGGCGCCGTTGTCAATAATGACGTCACTTTCTGATTTACTGATAAGTTCAATCAAGTCGTCGAACTTTCTCGGATCAATTTCATCACCGGACATTACGTTGATCTTTCGCACGTTTAGCTTTTTGAACCCATGGAATGTTGCGTTCACGGGATCAGTATCAACACAAAGCAGCTTTTTTCCTTTGGCCTGCTTGTGCTGAGCCAGTGTCGATGCGATGAAAGATTTACCGACACCGCCTTTGCCTTGCAAAATCATATGTATTTTAGCCATCAGATTAACTCCTCTTTATCAATGGACGAACGATAGTTAAAGCCATTGCTTTCTCGCTCCTGAGTCATGCCGGATACCGGCTGCCTGTGCTTCTTCCTTGCAGATAAATCATCCGGTTTATCAAAAATGTGCCTTTTGACAAGATTCCTGAACCACAGATAGGAACAACCGATTTTCTTCTCATCTTTTAGCGTCGACCATATCTGTCGCATTGACCATCCGTCATGAAGTGCCTGGCTGATTTCTGTTTTCAGGGCCAAGAAAGCCGGTTCATATAAATTCCTACGACCTGGATTTTTCTGCTCTCTCAAAGAGATTCGTTCGGATAACGATGGGCTCATGGCAAATTCCTGACTGTTATTTGGCGTAAAAATATTCCAATTTATTACAGTATCTATTGGGTATTCATTTACTTCCTGTTTGGTTCATTCCTGATGATAACTGTTTGTATTTAATACCTGTAAAGACAAATTACAGGCCCTTTACAGTATTGTTAAAGTATTAGTATATCCATATATTACTCATTTGCAATGTATTTGTTTAATGATAATATGGATCGTATAAACAAACTCTACCGGGCAAGATATGTGAAGTTAGCTAACTTTTGAAAAAGTTAACTCACATCACACGGGTCTTATTCGCACATGACTGTGCTCAACGAATCTTGCTCTGCGAGGCTATCAACGCCAGAATAATTTTTGAGGTGAGTCATGGTTCAAAAGCGGCTGTTACATCTTCGAGTGCCTGTAACGTGGGATGAAGAGCAGGGAATCAGAACAAAAGCACGTGACACGGGTTTGTCAGTGGCTAAATACATGCGTCAGGTGAGTCTGGGATACCTTGTGCCGAGCACCATTGATAATCAGCAAGTAGAAAAACTGTTAGCAATTAACGGCGATCTGGGTAGGGCAGGGGGGTTATTAAAGATGTGGCTGACCAATGATGTCCGGACAAAAATAACCAGCAAGGCAGAAATTGAGGCAACCCTGGTTGCCATACGCACAACGCAGAACGCGATGCTGAATGCGATTCTGGAACTCAGCAACAAAAAGACCCATACTTAACGGTTAATTATCGTGATGATCGCTAAAATCATACCCATCAAATGTGTGCGCAAAAGCAACTACGCTGCACTGATACAGTATCTGACGGATCCTCAAGGCAAGAGTGAACGCATCAGTCAAATACAAGCAGCAAACTGTTACACAGATGATCTGACAGCGGCACTCATTGAGATACAAAATACCCAGAAAATGAACACGCGCGCCAAATCAGATAAGACCTGTCATTTGGTGCTGAGCTTCCCGGAAGGCGAGCGGTTGCTACACGCGGATCTGAATGCAATTGAAGAGCGGTTTTGCGAGGCTTTGGGTTTTACGGGTCATCAACGGTTCAGCGTGGTGCACGATGACACCCATAACCTGCACATGCATATCGCAATCAATAAGATTCACCCCAAAACCCTCACCATTCACAACCCCTACTATGACTACATCAAGGTAGCGAAGCTTTGTGAGCAAATCGAACAGGAATATGGCTTAACCACAGTTAATCATGAAACCCTAAACGATAAAGCTTCCAGAGTGGCGCAGGAAATTGAAGCCAGAACGGGTGTGGAGAGTTTAGTGGGCTGGATCAAGCGAGAGGCGCTCACTGAAATCAAGCGATCGGATCGCTGGCAGGATTTACATCAGGTTTTAGCCAGACATGGCCTTGCAATTAAAGAACGTGGCAATGGGTTTATATTGATTGCCAGTAATAATGTGGCCGTTAAAGCCAGCTCTGTTGATCGATCTTTGTCCAAAGGGAATTTGACCCAAAGACTGGGTGCCTTTGTACCGAGTGAACATTCTGCGCAATCGTTGCCACAAAACAACAAACACTATCAGCCGAGGCCATTACAAAACCGGATGGAGTCTTCAAGTCTCTATGCAAGATACCAGCAAGAACAAAGCGACTCCGCCAGACAGCGCACCAACCAATGGGCCCTGTTGCGACACAGCAGAGATCGATTAATCGAACGCGCCAAACGGGAAGCCCAACTTAAGCGCAAACTCATTAAAAGCATCAACGCCGGGAGATTGGCAAAGAAAGCACTGTATGCAACTGCGCATCATCAATTCAAAACAAGAATCGGAGTCATTAAAAGCGATTACCAAAACGCCTATCAACGCTCTAAAGCTAATCATTCCAGAATGGGGTGGTTGGATTGGTTAGCCAAAGAAGCAAAAAATGGTCATGCTGAAGCATTGGTTTGTCAATGACGGAGCAAAAAGGTACCAGCATAGCGCGCGAAAAGTGTACCAGTTAGGTTAATAAAAAAGAGGGATTTAACCTCTGGTTTTAGCGC
>NZ_FNPQ01000095.1:0-3039 GCF_900107335.1 Nitrosomonas sp. Nm58
TGGCACTTTTGCGGGCGAGCCTAAATTTAAGTTTCATGATGAATTCCAGGCTAGTGCTAAAGTAGCTAAAAAAGACGATAAAAAAGGAAAAGAGTAAAACTGCTTGTTTCCGGTAAGATCTCATCAATATCTATGCTGGAGAAATAAAATCATTTCTCCAGCTAGATTTCTTCCTATAACCTCTGGATCGATCTTCCAAAAGAAGATAGAAGAGTGTGCACTTTGCACAATATACCTTGATGTGAATATAGAGTACAAAGGCCACAATCATGCTCGTCGGAAATGACGAGTTTTTTATTTTGGTAAGGTAGAAAATGCTTCGTTATTTCCCTGCGTCTGATGTTATTTGTGTCCACAGTAAGCGAGATTACTTCATTGCCGCTTTTACGTTTTTTTGTGTAGCAGTAAGCCTAGTCATTGACGCCCACGCGAATCTGATTATACAAAACCTTTTGGGGGTTATAGCATGGATATTCTTAATTGGATTGTTGGTGGGCGAAAACAAGGAAATAAGAATTCAAGTGGTGATTGCTGTGGCATTTGCAACAGCAGGTGAGCATTTTGCCTCTGTTTATATGGGGGGGTATACCTACCGATTTGAAAATGTGCCCTTATATATACCACCAGGACATGGAATGGTTTACTTAACGGCCGTCGCATTGGCTCGTTCAGGTTTTTTTCTTAGATATGCGAGGAAAATTGCTGTATTTGTTGTGGTCGTATGTGGTGTCTGGTCGCTTTGGGGTATTAGTGGTATTTCCGAGCAGGGAGATCAAGTAGGAGCAATATTATTTTGTGTGTTTCTTATCTATCTGTTTAAAGGTAGATCCCCAATGGTTTATCTGGCCGCTTTTTTTATTACTACGTGGTTAGAATTGATTGGTACCGCAGCTGGAACATGGTATTGGGCGAAGCTTGAGCCGATATTTAACTTATCGCAAGGGAATCCTCCCAGCGGTGTCGCTGCTTGGTACTGTCTAGTTGATGCCGTCGCGATTGGTGGTGCACCCATCGTCCTAAATATAATGAATAAGTTTAGCGAGTGGCTAAAAACTGATAAATCTAAACGAAGTATTCAACAGGAGATAGAGTAATCAAACAATGTTTAAATTCAGTCGAGAAGACTGAGCAGCTTATGAGTCGTATTACAGCATTTGATCAATTAAATTTATCAGATGAGCTTTTGCGAGCGATCGTAGATCAGGGTTACGTCAAACCTACCCCAATACAAGCCCAAGTCATTCCCCATATCCTCGAAGGCAAAGATATCATGGGCAGTGCCGAGACAGGTACAGGTAAAACAGCCAGTTTTACGTTACCCATGCTGCATCGATTGCAACCTCACGAAAACTCCGGTACCTCGCCAGCTAAGCATCCTCTTCGAGCACTGATACTTGCGCCTACGCGTGAACTTGCAACGCAGATATATGACAATGTAAGAAACTATGGGAAGTATTTGCAGTTAAAAAGTACCGTCATTTTTGGCGGTGTCAGCATTGATCCTCAAATAAAGGAACTGCAAGCTGGTATAGAAATATTGGTTGCAACACCCGGTCGCCTACTGGATCATATTGAACAGAAAACAATCAATCTATCCAAGATAGCCATTTTAGTGCTTGATGAAGCCGATCGTATGCTTGATATGGGTTTCTTGCCAGATATCAAGCGCATTCTCATGTTGCTACCACCGCAGCGACAGAGCCTGATTTTTTCTGCTACGTTTTCTGAGGAAATCAAGCAGCTTGCAGACAAGCTACTAAAACAGCCGATTTTAATTGAGGCTGCAAAACGCAATGCAATTAATCAATCCATCTCGCATGTTGTGCATTTGGTTGAATCTGAGCGCAAGCCTGAATTACTGGTGCAGTTAATTAAACAAAATGATCTTAAACAAGTATTGATTTTTGTTAGAACCAAGCAAGGTGCAGATCGGTTGGTCAAACAACTTATACAATATGAATTGCTGGCAACAGCAATTCATGGAGACAAGAATCAACAACAGCGTACCCAGGCGCTCAATGATTTTAAAGAAGGGAAAATTCAGGCATTAGTTGCTACTGATGTGGCTGCACGGGGGTTAGATATAGAGAGTCTTGCTTATGTGATCAATTTCGAGCTACCGACTGTTCCAGAAGATTATATTCATCGAATTGGACGAACGGGTCGTGCGGGAAGCAAAGGAAATGCCATTTCGTTAGTCAGTGAGAATGAAAAGGAATTCCTCGCTGGCATCGAGAAGCTGCTTAAAACAAAACTGATTGTAAAGAAAGTGAATGGGTTTGAAGCTGAGAAGGCCAATCATTCGGTTTTACCACAAAATACTGATCGCCATCGGCATAATGGTAAGTCAGCACATCATAAACCTGGCTTAGACAGACGTAATAGTAGTCAGGTGAATAAGTCGCAGTCGGCTGATTATGCTAGAAATAAACCTTCCCGACCGATTGATCCAATTTTTACTCAACCCTATGTGCCCATGGCGTTGGTAAAGAAGTCAGACACACCCGATAAAATTTCTCAGTCTATCTACAAATCGAACAAGAAAGTTATTCCGGCACTTTTTGCCCCCCCCGTTATTGATAAACATAAACAAGATTAGGCAGGACGATCAGGTACCATCCAATTTCAAATGCACAATCTCTAATCCCTCACCACATTGCCAGCATAACTGGAAATTTCGTGGATTTTGCTCACCACAAGCAGGGCAATGCACATAACCTACTTCAATCGGTGTGTTTTCGTACGCATCGATAATCGATCGTGCTTTTTCGAGATCGTCGTCATGAACAATCCATATCTCTGGATAGGCATGGGTGAAGGGAATTTCGCCTACCCCACCCTGTGCATGGGTATTCAATACCTTTGCCCGTATATAAGCATGTTCCAGCAGGTAAAGGATCATTTGCGCTTCGATCAGATTGTTAGCGGAATAGAGTTTTTTCATAATGAGCGTAGTAATCGGCCTTCGGCCGCAATGCGTTTGAAAGAAACACGATGCGGCGAGATGTGCGGTAAAGTGGAATACCGCGACGGCGAAGA
>NZ_FNPQ01000070.1:0-7544 GCF_900107335.1 Nitrosomonas sp. Nm58
ACTCCATCTTTATCCGGCTCGCTCCAAATAGCAAAGTATGAATGGACCGTGCGCCACTTCGGAAATTCGCTTGGCAACATGCGCCACTGGCAACCGCTCTTGAGTAAATACAACACCGCACAAAATACTTCGTGCAAATCGATTCGACGTGGACTGGTCTTCTTGCGCGCACTTTCCAGCAGTGGGCGGATCTGCTCGAACTGTTCGCGACTGATATCACTTGGATAACTTGTTCTCATCCTGCAAATATCGCACTTTTTCTGTCAAACGAAAAGACTTTGAACAGGTTCTAAGGCACCGGGTTACATTAAGAATTTCAAGTGGTGCCATAATCTGATTATTCAAAAATACCGCATTCTTGCAGATTCAGGTTTTAATGAGTTTATTCAGTGCATGGTTTTTAATTTTTCCACTCTAAAAATAAACTTGAGCGAACAGTAGAGCAGCCAGAAGTGCTGCTAGCAGGGCAAGCAAGCGGCTTTGCTTTTTTTCTTGTGCAACAAGTTCAGCGAGTCTGTCTTCTAGTATTTGAGCGCGTTCTTGGCTTAGGTGATAGTGAATCAAGCGTGGGAATTCTGGTAGTATCGCCGCCCAGTTGGGGGCTTCTTTTTGGATGTGACTTACCAAGCCACGCCAACTGATTTGCTCCGACATCCAATTTTCCAGGAATGGTTTGGCTGTTTTCCACAAATCGAGATCTGGGTCGAGATCACGCCCGAGTCCTTCAATATTCAGTAAAGTTTTTTGTAATAATACTAATTGAGGTTGAATTTCTACATTGAATTGCCGTGAGACCTGAAATAATTGTAATAAAACTCGTCCAAAGTAAATTTCTTTCAGTGGTCTATCAAAAATTGGCTCACAAACGGCGCGAATGCCAGCTTCAAAATCATCAACGCGCGTGTTTCTCGGCGCCCATCCTGCCTCGACATGCGCTTGCGCTATACGCCTGTAATCACGACGGAAGAAGCCCAGAAAGTTTTGCGCTAGATAGTTTTTATCCTCATCGCTGAGCGTTCCCATAATGCCAAAATCTATTGCAATGTAGCGTCCATCTGATCCTACAAAAATATTGCCAGGATGCATGTCAGCGTGAAAATAGCCATCCCGGAATACTTGTGTAAAAAAAATTTCTACTCCAACACGAGCAAGTTGAGGAATGTCAATGCCTTGTTTACGAAGTTTGGTAACATGACTAATGGGTATGCCTTTCACGCGTTCCATAACCATGACTTCACGAAGACAATAATCCCAATAAACTTCCGGGACGAATAATAAGGGCGAATCTAGGAAATTGCGCCGTAATTGGCTGCAATTGGAAGCCTCACGAATCAAATCGAGTTCATCCCCCAAATGACGTGCAAATTCCGATACCACTTCGCGCAATTTTAAACGTTTACCGTCTGGCCAAATTGATTCGAGTAGCCATGCACCGGTTTCCATTAACGCTACATCGTGCGCAATGACAGGAGCAATATCGGGGCGTAGAATTTTTACCGCAACTTCTGTGCCATCATGCAAAATTGCGAAATGAACTTGAGCGACTGATGCACTGGCTACTGGTTGATTATCGAATTTAAAAAATACTTCATTAAGGGGTTTTTCATAAACCTTTTCCAACGTGGCAACAGCCAAGTCTGATGGAAAAGGAGGGACTTGATCCTGGAGTTTTGCCAACTCATCAGCAAAATCCCGCGCCAGCAAATCACGGCGAGTAGAAAGCATCTGGCCAAATTTGATAAAAATGGGTCCCAATTTTTCCAGCGCCAGACGTAATCGCACAGCGCGTGGCAACTTGAGCCGTGACCGAAATGGCACTAACATGGTTAGTGGCCGCAATAGTCGCAAACGAGGATGGCTTAGTAAAATATCATCCAAACCAAAACGGAATACGACCAAAATAATTTTTAGTAGGCGGAAAATGCGCATTTATTCTTTAGACTGACAGGGGGCATGAGTGAGTGGAAAAGCAGAAACGGTGATTATTATTCACTCTATTCTAACTTGTTTCATTATTCCCTGTTTGTAAAGAAATGTTATCCTTCGCTTTGAAAGGTAACAGGCTGATTAAACGGTAAATTCGTTTTTCTAGATGTATTGCGTGATCTTGTAGTGAGCTTACGTCGGTGGTAAAGCTATCGATGAGGGCACGGCTGGATAAGACAGATTTTTCTTCCGTAAGATATTCGATCATCGCTTGAGATAGATTAAGCAAGCTTTCAGATTGCCAATGAATCAAATTTTGTCCAACTTTAATCACGCGATGAGCAAGCATATCTCCAAAAATGGAGCTTAAATCTTGTTCAATATCCCAATGCAGATTTTTAACAATGAATAATAATTCATTGGCAAATACAGTATCCCCCATAATCTTGATTTCATGAAAAGCATTCTCATCGTGTGAGATTAGGCGGGGCAATAGAGCTGGCGCAATAATGAGGCTGGTATCTGTAGTGGTATTAGTAGAATGGGTTATCGCTAATTTTCCATCGGTTTGTATAACCACATTCAAATCAATCAGCGGAAAAATGGAAAGATGTGCAGATTTACCTGCGTAAGATTGTAAACGCTTACATGCCCATGATTCTCCATTTAATACATGATTAAAAGCAGCAATTGTAATAGGTGGTAACATAGGTTGTTGAATAATTAGAGCTTGTTGGTCATGCCGTGCAAGCGCTGATGGTCGTTTGCTGAGTGAAAAGATCGCTTGCAATAGAGTTCATTGAATTCATTGAGATTATCCAGTATTAAATTAAATTTTATCCAAAATAAGCTAAAAGCAGGCATTTGTGAATTTTGTATCAGGATTGATTTGATTTGCTACCATAGTCACGTATTTCAATGGGATCATATGAATTTAACCAATCTTCTCCCAGTCTGTTGATGATAACTTCAGAAAGCGTCACTTCATCATGCTTTGCCAATTCAGATAGAATTTGCCATGCTCTGTAAGTTAAACTGATAGTTTTAAGTTGCGGTCTGTATTTTTGGTTTTCAATCCGGTCTCTAGCAATACAAATAGCATTTTTTAGCTGTGCCCACTGAATTTCATTTAACCATTTTTTACACCATTCATTAAGAGTTATTGAATCATATCTGGCATCCTGATACTCAAGCTCAGCGATAATGCGTTGTGTATTATCCAAAGCTAACCAAAATGAATTGTTTGCTATCTGATCATCAATGAAGCTTGCCGCAGCATTTTTATCTTGCTGTCTAATTACGTATTTCTGATCGGTCATGTTGTTTTTTTGTCACAAGTATGTATCAAAACTCTGAAGAGATTTTTTAGGGATATTACAAGTCAACGTAACGATCTCGCAAGAGTTTTTTATTTAAGTTTATGATAAGAAGATAGTGTTCTTTCCAAGAAATGTGTAGAATCTGGGATCGTTTTTTTTGATTGTTTCCATTTCAAGTAAGATCGGTTAATTCAGTGGCTCTTTTCGTTCAAAAATATGGTGGGACATCGGTTGGTAGTACCGAGCGTATCAAAAATGTAGCCCGACGCATTGCGAAATTCTGCGCTAAGGGTCATGAGTTAGTGATAGTTGTCTCTGCAATGAGCGGAGAAACTAATCGTCTTATCGCATTAGCGAAAGAAATTCAATCTAATCCTGATCCTCGCGAACTAGATGTAATGGTTTCTACTGGTGAGCAAGTTACTGTAGCATTATTAGCAATGGCATTGATGGAATTTAATATTAAAGCCAAGAGCTATACGGGTGCACAGGTTAGAATACTAACTGATAGTGCGCATACCAAAGCGCGAATTCTAAAAATCGATGAGGATAGAATTCGTGCAGATCTTAAGGCTGGATATGTTGTAGTAGTTGCAGGTTTTCAAGGTATTGATGAGACTAATAATATTACTACGCTAGGACGAGGGGGATCGGATACGACTGGCGTGGCGCTTGCGGCAGCGCTTAAGGCTGATGAATGTCAGATTTACACTGATGTGAATGGTATTTATACGACGGATCCTCGTATCGTGCCCGAAGCAAGACGATTAAAAACGATTACTTTTGAAGAAATGCTCGAAATGGCCAGTCTCGGCTCCAAGGTATTGCAAATACGTTCAGTTGAATTTGCTGGTAAATATAGAGTCAAGCTCAGAGTGCTCTCCAGTTTTGAAGAAGAAGGAGAGGGTACGCTAATCACTTTTGAGGAAAATAATAATATGGAACAGGCTGTTATTTCAGGCATTGCGTTTAGTCGTGATGAAGCAAAAATAACCATACTGGGTGTACCCGATCATCCGGGTATTGCTTACCAAATTCTTGGTCCTGTTGCTGATGCCAATATTGACGTAGATATGATTATTCAGAATGTAAGTCATGATGGAACTACCGATTTTTCCTTTACTGTAAATCGTAGTGAATTTACCAATACGATGAACATATTGAAGGATAAAATCTTACCTCATATCGGTGCGCGTAATGTTATTGGCGGTGATAAAATTGCTAAAGTTTCAGTGGTTGGTGTAGGAATGCGTTCGCATGCTGGTATTGCTAGTAAGATGTTCCGTGTGCTAGCTGAGGAGGGAATCAATATCCAGATGATTACAACTTCAGAAATTAAGATATCGGTGGTTGTGGACGAGAAATATATGGAACTTGCTGTCAGGGTATTACATAAGATTTTTGATCTGGATCAAGAGCTATAAAGTTCGTAATAAACTATAAAAATTTGACCTGGAATTTTTAACCCGCTATTCTTGCGGCTTTCCAAGGAGAGATGGCCGAGTGGTCGAAGGCGCTCCCCTGCTAAGGGAGTATAGGCTCAAAAAGCTTATCGAGGGTTCGAATCCCTCTCTCTCCGCCACTTATTTATATAAGTAGCTGATTGTAAAGAAGATATATTGTAATAAATATTTCTACCGTACCTTTTACCGTACTCATAAACAAAACTTAACTACATTTCATCTGTAAAAGTTCTGGACCTGATCTGACAGCTTCGAAAATTAATCTTAATTGGGTCTGATATTGACTGGTAAGAATTCGATCCTTTGTAGTCAGCCGTATTGACCTAATCGAAAGCCTGCTTACAGCATTAAGCCAACCCTCGGGTTCAGTGATTATCCGCGCTACGCCAAAAACACTTTTGTCGTAAGGCTGCTTTCCGAAGACTGAATTCTGTTCACTGACGACCATGACGATCACGGTTGTTCCGGCAGGAACGTCGTTTGCTTGGATCGGAAGCACCTGATGAACACATCAAGGCTGGGAGGATCGTTTTTGTCCACGAATTGCCTGGAGATCAGCAGCTCAGCACGACGACCTCTATAGGGCGGTTGATGCTCAACGTTCTGTTGTCTTTTGCCCAATTTGAGCGCGAAGTGACCGGTGAGCGCATCCGTGACAAAATTACTGCCAGCAAGAAAAAGGGCATGTGGATGGGTGGCATCCACCACTCGGCTACGATGTCGAAAATCGTCGACTGGTACCGAACGAGCGTGAAGCCAAGATCATCAGGCATATCTTTCAGCGTTTTGTCGAATTAGGTTCCAGCACCATGCTGGTCAAGGAATTGAGGC
This sequence comes from Nitrosomonas sp. Nm58, assembly GCF_900107335.1. Classification (NCBI taxonomy): domain Bacteria; kingdom Pseudomonadati; phylum Pseudomonadota; class Betaproteobacteria; order Nitrosomonadales; family Nitrosomonadaceae; genus Nitrosomonas; species Nitrosomonas sp. Nm58. The sequence continues at coordinate 5,540 of NZ_FNPQ01000070.1, forward strand.
TTGATGGTGTAACTTCGAAATCCTGGGTAACCCAAGATGGCAAAGTCCGTGAGGGTAGGTCGATCGATAAGAGTTTAATCTACAAAGTACTCAACAACCGCACCTATCTTGGCGAACTGCGCCACAAGGAGCAGTGGTATCAGGCTGAGCATCCACCCATCATCGGGCGTGATCTGTGGGACAAAGTACAGGTAATTCTGGCTAGCAATGGAAGGGTGCGTGGCAATACCACTCGGGCAACGGTACCGTACCTGCTCAAGGGCATCGTTTTTGGAAACGATGGACGTGCGCTGTCACCCTGGTTTACCACCAAGAAGAATGGGCGCCGCTATTGATACTACATTCCGCAGCGTGATGCCAAGGAACATGCCGGGGCGTCGGGGTTACCGCGGCTACCTGCTGCAGAACTAGAATCGGCAGTGCTGGATCAGTTGCGTGCAATTTTGCGCACTCCAGAATTAATAGGGGAGGTACTGCCTCAGGCAGTCAAACTTGATCCAGCCTTGGATGAGGCCAAAGTCACTGTTGCCATGACCAGGCTTGATGCGATTTGGGAACAACTGTTTCCAGCTGAGCAGACGCGTATCGTCAAGCTGCTGGTCGAGAGAGTGATCGTGTCGCCGAATGACCTCGAAGTGCGGCTGCGTGCCAATGGCATCGAACGACTGGTGCTGGAATTGAATCCGAAGCCAATCGAGCAGAAAGAGGAAGCAATGGTATGAGCGATATCAGAATCCACAAAACAGGGGAACCGGACGTTCTCCAGGCAAGTGATGGCAGGTTAACACTATCTGTGCCGATTCATATCAAACGTCGTAGTGGGCGTAAGTTGGTTACATTGCCAAATAGTGAAACCGCAAAGGCACGGCCATGGAACGCGGCGGCAACACCGTTGCAATTGGCCCTGGCCAGAGGGCATCGTTGGCTCGCCATGCTGGAATCAGGAGAAGTCAAATCTTTGAGAGAAATTGCTGCCCGGGAAGGGGTCGATAACAGTTATGTGAGTCGAATGGTAAATTTGACCACGCTTGCGCCGGATATCGTTGCTGCAATCTTGGATGATACTTTGCCAGATAACATTATCTTGTTCGATCTGGTGGTTGATCCGCCTGCGTTGTGGGAGGAGCAATGGGAGGAGATCAGTTGTGCTTCATCTACATAAATTCTTGCAATTTTTGTGGCTAATAGCAAAGGAAATTCTATTCTTTTGAATTGCTACTTTAAGCAGAAAAAGATATTTTTAGTCGCTCAACAACGAATTTAGCTACACATTTCTATAAAACATAAGGAGGTAGCATGAAGCTTGTCGTATTAGATCTGATTTTTGACATAAAATATTGCGTCATTTCGAAGGTCTAATTCTAATTGAACCATATTAACATTATCACATCGTCAGCTCCATTCATGTCAACATTGTCCCTGATCCAGCTCCAACTCAATCATCAACTCGAGCCCTACAAGCTTGACCCGCTAGCACGTCATTGCCTAGAACTTTTCATAGTGGACCCTCACGGGATAGAGCAGGCAGCAACAGCGTCGATGCTTGCTGGTGCCACAGGGGATACCTTGGAGATGTGTTCAGATGTCCTTCAAGTTCTTCTTGGCCACCGACTACTCGTGTTCCGCGATGGTCGGGTAGAAGCAAACTTTGAACTCCTAGGTATCGACGAGGCCACCAAGGCAGTGCTGCAGACACACACGGAGCCTCTGCGCAGCATCGGATCTCCACATTCGCCGAGCGCGATGGAGAGTCTAAAAGAGTGGCTCATTGCGCACGATGGCATCGTCTATTTAGGAATGGGGATAACATCGCATAGAGTCTTCCAGGAGGCGCTGCAGTCACGAGCTCATGCCGGTAGAACCACAGTGACCTGGTTTAATGAATCCGGACATTCCAGTTAAGAGAAAATAGCTTAACTGGAGGAAGTAATGGTAACGAGGAAGCAATATACAAAGGAATACAAATTAGATGCGATCAGTCTGGTATTGGATCAGGGCCATACGA